>CBDVCL010000066.1:0-8674 GCA_965372475.1 uncultured bacterium
GCGTGACTTTACCACTTTCGAGCTCGAGGAGCTCTACAAGAAATACGAGACGGCGGCCGCCGTCGAGTTCTTCTGGCAGGTGATCGATCAGGAACTCCTTAACAAGGACTGGGCGCCTGTTCTCTACGAAGTTCCCGCTTATCTCCTGGGAAGGGGGGAAACGGGTAAGGCGCGTGCTCTCTACAAGGAGGTTTCTGGCACTCGCACGGGCGGGGACGCCGAGGTAGTGCTAGACGCGCTTGACTTGTGGGGAGGTAGCCGTCGCTCAGCCGAGAAACGGTTGAGCGGCTTTCGCAACAGCAAGGACGACAACTATGCCAACAATACTTTTCAGTATGCGCTCTACATGAAACTGATCGACCCCCAGAGCACCTATCTTGAGGACCACTCGCTCGGCTGGCTTGTCGAGTTCCAGATGATGAGTGCCCTGGTGGTCCCCGCCGTCTACAAGACGATAGGGGAGCACGAGAAGTGTCGTGAGTGGTTATTGATGTTGCAGGGGGTGTCCTACCCATGGGAGCCCCTTCACAAGGTCGCCGGGCGCTGGCTTGGTGAGCTGAAGAAGGAACATCCGGAGGCGTTCTAATGCTGTCCCTGGGAACAATGGTCAAGACAAGAAGGCGCACAGTCATCATCGCCTTGGTCGCCGGCCTACTGGTGGGTGCCGTTGCGCTTGTTCTCTTTCTTGGCATAGGTGGCGGAGAGCGACTAGTCTTCGCAGACGACTTTGAGAGACAGGATTCTGACTCGCTTGGTGATCGGTGGCGGGGGGAGGGCGAGGTGAAGATCAGGGACGGGGAAGTGGCGCTCAAGGACACCGGCATGGTCCCAAGCGTGCTCTTCAGCACGCAAGTGCGCATAGAGTTCGACTTGACCATTCCCCAACAGGATGGGTCGAGAGGAAAAGCTCAACTCGGCGTAGCTGTGGGACGCAGAGTGCTCTTCGGTCTTATCGTGAGCACTGCTCCCGCTGGTGAAATCAGCATATACAGGCAACCCGGGACTGTCTTCTCGGGCCCAGATGAATCGTTCCTCCCTGGCGTGAAAAGGCACATCGTTTTCGGCCGCAACCTGGATAGCATCAGGCTATCAATTGACGGCCGGCTGGTGGCAGAATGTTCTAACCTATTCGTTTCCCCCGAGAGAGAGTGCCTGTTATTCATGGAATCGGTGGGCGGGGAAGCTCGTTTTGACAATGTCAAGATCTACGACTACGGTGATGAAAGAGCGAACAAGCAAACAGCCGCGGCGGACGAGCTCCTGCAGCAGAAGGAGTATGCGCGAGCTTTGAAACTATACCGGAGCAGCTTAAGGCGTTGGGGTAAGAAGAGCGTCGTAACTAAGGTTAAGATAGGACAGTGCCTCACTGGCATGGGCAGCTACGAGGAGTCCCAGAAGCTGCACGAGGAAATCCTCCAGGAGCAGGTGTCCCGGGAGGTACGCGGCTGGGCGCTAGCCGGTCTGCTTGAACTCTCGATTCATCGCGAGGATTGGGCGGCCCACAAGGCGTTACTCGCGGAGATGATGGCGAGGCCGGAGGAGAGCGGCGAATGGGAGATGGTTAGGGTCTTGCTCGACAGAAGGCCCTTGATGTGGCGTAGCAGGAGCTTGTGGCAGGGAAAGAGGATGGTCGAGCTGATAGACATCTTGATGGCCAAGGATGAGATGGTCAACGACTCCCTCTTGGTCACGCTTCTTCGCTTGCACTGGATTGCGAACGGGCCCGAGGGTATGTTGGAAACGACAGATAGGTTTCTCCGCTTCATTGACGAGAGGAAGAAAGCGGGAGATGATTGGCAGAGGTATCAATTGGTCAGGGCCAAAGCGAACCTATTGTATCGAGCGGGGAAGCAGCGCCTGGCGAGAGAAGTCTGGAGTGAGGAACTTGCGAGAAGCGACTTTCGGAAATCGATGTACTGCGGCATAGGCCAGAACTACACAGAATTCGAGTTGCAGGACCTATCTTCTTCGGGGAAAGCGGCATTGAGAAGGAGATTGAAGGGCGGGTTCGTTAACAGGGAAGCAAAGAACTGGCACTATCCTGTTATCGAAGTGATCGGCTACGTTTGGGCAACTGGGAACAGAAAGCTCGCGCGGAAACTGCTCTTCGATTACATCACTAGCACAGAGGCCACGGCTTGGAATGACGCGATGTCCCTACAATACATGATAGAGCTGGAGGAGGGAAATCCGGAAGCAGCAATCGTCCTCTTGGAATCGTCGAACCTGATGCGCGACGTCACGCAAAGAAACGACATTATAGAAGTGGCACTGCTCAAGAAGCTGGAGGATCCAGAGGACAAGAGGCTGGAAGAGCAGGAATGGCCTGGTGTCTTTCACTGGAAGGCCGAGGGCCTCTGCATTCCTCTGGCGCACAAGATACACGGTGAATATGCCAAGTGCCGGGAGTCCTTGGAGATGATCAAGGGGATCTTCTATCCCTGGGAGCCGTCGCACATCCTTGCCGGCCGCTGGCTGAAAGAACTGGCCTCAGAACATCCGGAAGCTTTTAAGTAGTCGTTCGTCGTTGGTCGATTGTCGTTCGCTTGCATCGCCTTTGTTCGAACGACTAACGACTAGCGACTAACGACAAAACGATGGCTGGTTTGTCATGCGATATATTGCGTTTATTCTATGTCCGATAACATTATATAGTGCTTTTTCCCCTTGACACCCCCTCAGATATACCTTATGTTGGGGTTGCCTGCTTTGTTCGTGGTTGAAAGCCGTCAAAGGCAAGTTACCGACTAAATCACCGGGCGTCGAATGTTTCGGATAGTCGTCGTAAGGCGTAGGCCGATAGAAGATGCCCACTCTGGTAAGAGGAACTTATGCCTAGAATGGCCCACGGCAATAGCGGGTATTTTTTTTATAAGTGGTTTTGATAACCCAATACCCACTACTCAATACCCAATACTAGGGAGGCACGCATGAACAAAAGACTACTCATCACCACGATTGCCGGTCTTGTCTGCGGCATCATCGATTGGCAAATCGTGGCGGCAATGCTGAAGATGTGGGGCTACCCCCTGCCTGTGGTCGCCGGCATCTCGATAGCCGCCTCGATCACTATCGTCGGCATCGCTATCGGCATCAGCACGTTGAATAAGTTCGATTGGTGGCTGCACGGCATCATCATCGCCCTCGTCTTCACCTTGCCCAGGACGCTCGGCAACATCGCCTGGGGCTGGACCTCGGTTGCCTACACGCTGGTGACGGTCATCATCTTCGGCGTGCTGATCGAGCTCTGCGCCACCATCCTTTTCAGCGCACCGATGAAGGGGAAGAAGGGATTGTGAGGAAAGGTGCAATGGTGTAAAGGGATAAAGGTGGAAAGGTTTGACTCAGTCGTAGAACCCTTGAACCCTTGCCCCTTTGAACCTTGGTGCGGTCTGTTGATGCCGTTGATCGCATCGTAGGGTGTGACCTTCGACGTTCGACGTTTGACGAGAAAAAGCCGACCGCTTTCACGGTCGGCTTTTTCATTCAAGCGTTACCACCACCATCAATTGATATCGAACTTCAGCCCCACGTTGCCCATGATCGCGCTGATCAGTTCGCCTTCCAGGTCGTCGGCCTGGGTGGAGTAGTAAGTTGCCTCCACTACCAGGGCCAGGTTGGGCGTGAGCGGGTGGAATAATCCGCCGCCCAGCATCCAGCAGCCGTCGTTCTCATCCTTGTCGACCTCCTTCTCGCCGTTCAGGGTGAAGGCCGTATTCGCGCTCTGTATGCCGACGCCGCCCAGGATGAATATGTCGCCACCGCTGGCCATGGGCACGAAGAGCGTGAAAGTACCCATGTAGATGTTGGTCTTCAGCTCCCCCTTTATCGTCATGTCGCCCTTGCTGTCGGAAAAGTCATAGGGGAAGAGCATCAGCTTGGCGCCGATAGCCATGTTCTGTTGAACACAGTGTCCGAGCCCCGCGCCGTAGATCATGCCCTTGACGGTTTCCTTGCCGCCGCTCAAGTTGTCGTGCTCCATGGAAGATTTCGCATAGCCGACGCCGCCATAGATGTAGGTGTCACCTTTGCTGGCGGCCGAGGCGGAGAAAACCAGGCAGAGCATGCTTAATAATGCTGCCGTTCTCTTCATTGCGTAATCACCTCCTTCCGTCTGGTTGTTTGATTTCTGTTAGTATACGTCATTCTGCCCGGGTGTCAATTGGATTTGCCTTGCCATACGTGTTGGATGGTTGTAAAGTCAAATGGCTGTAATTGATGTTAAGGAAAAGGGGACACGATGATTGGACAATAACGTTTCGCATTTCATCGTGTCCCCTCCTGTTGCGCAGGGCCGACGGCGGGTGTCCCCTCCCTAATGTAGGGGCGCACCTGTGTGTGCGCCCGAATGGCGGGAGCCCGTAGTAGCGCTGGATTAGCAACAGACATCGATTCAGCGGTCGACCGTCATTATGCCAAATACCGTTCTGCGGTCGACACCTCCCCTACGCTGGTGACGTATCGTATAGGGGCGGCTCACTGCAGCCGCCCAAAGGAGCGACATAATGATAATCGATGTGCATGCTCATCTAGGATTAGATCAGGTGTTCGATGGAGATATATCCGAACAAGACCTTCTCGATTACCAGGAAAAGAACAAGATCGACGTCACCATCGTCCAGCCCTGCATCGTGCATGACCTGGAAACGGTGCAAGGCTACCACGACCGCATCGCCGCCCTGGCGAAAAAGCACAAGGGCCGTTTCTACGGCATGACAAACCCCAACCCGCACCTCACCGGGGACAAGTATGAGAAGGAAGTAAGGCGCTGCATAGAAGAACTGAAATTCGTCGGCCTCAAGATCCACCCCGCCGGCCACGCCGTGAATGTCTCAGCTAAGGATGGCCAGAAGGCTGTAGCCATGGCCGCCGAGATGAAGGTGCCGCTGATGGTGCATACGGGGGTGGGTTTGCCCTGGGCCGCTCCCGCTGCGCTTAGTGCCGTGGCGAAGAAGTACCCGAAGCTGCCGATAGTCGTCGCCCATTCGGGGATGTTTATCTTTAGCGAGCAGGCGGGGCAACTGGCCTCCGAATACGAGAATGTCTACCTCGAGCTCACCTGGACGCCGGGGATAAACACCAAGGGCTGGGCGAACTGGCTGGGCGCGGAACGCTTGATGTTCGCGTCCGACATCCCCGCCAACGCCGCGGAGGAACTCTTCACGATAAGAAATTGCGGCCTTAACGAAGAACAACTCGGCTGGATCTTGGGCAAGACTGCTCAGAAGGTCTATAAGCTGTAGTGGCGCCCCTCTGCGGGCGCCACCGCTCCCCTTTGGGAGCGGGTGTTTGGGTCTGGAGAAGGGCATTAGGCGGAACTGCGAGTAAGGTATACGGCATCTAGTCGCGAGTCTTGAGTGATGGGTATTGGGTATTGAGTTCTCAATCAGTAGGTCACACAATACTCACTACTCACTACTCAGTACGGCGCCGGCTTCGCCGGCGCTACCATCCACCGCCACCACCGCCGCCGCCCCCCCCTCCCGAAAAACCACCGCCGCCGCTTCCCGAGGAAGACCCCGGCGGGGAAGAAGAAGACGAGATCGCGCTGGTCATGCTATCTCCCAGCGAGGAGGCGATACTGCTGGTGCCGAGCGGGCTGCCCGTGCCGACATACCAGGCGGGACGGTATTCTCTTGCCAGCGCGGCGCTTCCCAGCGCCGCGGCGAATTTCGTGCTCCATTTATGTTCCACCCCCAGCGCCAGCGCGTAAGGCAGGTACTTCTCGAATACCACGGGGGTCAACTGGGGCGGGTGCAGCGTCTTGTATCTCTCCTGCTCGGCCACCGAGAGGTACATCTTGAACCCCTCGATACGGTCCATCACGCGGCGCCCTTTGATGGTGGGGGCTTTCAACAGGTTATAGAAGAGGATATCCATGACCACGATGAGCACGAAGAGGATCACCGCGGGCAACGAGGGGGCTGCCGTGATCACGAACTGTGCTACCATCGCTCCCAGGGCCACCACGGTGAGAAGCACGCCTGGCACGATGTAGTTGGCGTTGGTGAGGAAATACAGCTTCTCGAACTCGGTGCGTATCTTTTTCCTCAGCCCGCCCATCGCGGCGGCAACTGTGGCATGGTTCTCGTTCTTTAGAACCACCTTGGTGCTCTTGCCGCCGGAGAAGAGCTCCCTGTCTATTGCTTTCTCACCGCTGGAAAGGGCGGAGATATCGTCGCTGACCTTCTCCAGGGTGAAGTGCTTGCCCTTCTTTGATATCTGCACCACCCCCTTCACCGCCATGTTAACCACCGCGGCACCGAAGGCGGTGTTAACGCCGCCCAGGGCAGGGAAGCCCATATTCAGGACGTAGGCGGTGGCCGCGGGCGAGAAGCCCTTGGGCGGTTCGAAGAGCGGGATGATCGGGCCCGGCGAGGGGTCAATGCCGACCGCAAACCAAGTGCGGTAGTAGTATATCAGCAGACCGAAGAAGATCAGCGTGACGCCGGCCAGGCCGACGTTATCCCGCAATAAGCGGAACGAGTTTTCTGCGGCGCTTGGCTCTCGCACCAGGCCCTTGGGCCAGCCGATGGCGATGGTCAGTCCGTGGAAGGCAGGCAGGCGCTTGCTTGTGGTGAATACGATGCTATTGGCGCCTTCATCGTAATGCGTGCTATAAGCTTTGCCGTCGGCGCCCTGCCGTCCCGTGTAGGCAGTGTGTTGGATGATCTCGGCTCCCTCGGGAAGTTCCACCTCCACCCGTGCGTTGTCTATGGTGAAATCCCAGCCATGTCCGGTCGCGTTCCAGTAGAGCTCATCGTAATCGTCAAAGTAGACCAATTGGTGGTCCGTCTTGAAACTGATCGTATAGGTATATTCGCCCTTTGCGAGGAAGACGTCCTCTTGCCCGATATACAGCCGCTTGCCGTTGCTCATGCCCTTGAGAAAATAGGGCTCGTTCTCGCCGTCGCGCAGTACCTTGAGCACTTCGAAAGCGACCCTGTAGGCATTGCCGTAGCGGTCGTTATACTTCGTGGGAAAATCACGGTAGATATCCCGCTTTATCTTTTTGCCCGTGGCGATAACAGTGATCTCCTCGGTCACCGTCATCGAGGCATCCTCGTGCACGGTGATGTATATGTCGTAATTCGTGATCTTCTCCTCCGCAGCCGCTGCCCCGGTCAGGAAGAGCAGTCCAGTAATCAAGCACAATATCTTCCTCATGTTCTTTGCCTTTCCTCGTTCTCTGTGCTGACGCTGCGCCTCTTAGTGCTCTTCTCAGACCAACAATTGCTCCCCTGCTAACGCAGTGTCTTGCTGGTGTTATCAAAAGAAAAAGGTGCGCCCAGTCTTCTCCGTGCTCTCCGTGTCTCTGTGGTGAAAAAATCTGTGCAATCAGTGTAATCTGTGGATGAAAAGCCGTTCTCAGTGAATCCTCTGTGTCTCTGTGACTCTGTGGTTAAGACACCTACCCGCCTAGCGCCTCAGAACTTCACCTCGGGAACCGCACGCTCCGCCGGGCTATCCAGCTCAAAATACGGCGCCTCATTGAAACCGAAATTACGCGCGACCAGGTTGCTGGGGAAGGACTGCACCAGCACATTCATGTTGCGCGCCGCGCCGTTGTAGTAGCGGCGCGCCAGCTGGATCTGTTCCTCTACCTCTGCTAGCTGGCCCTGCAGGTTAACGAAGTTCTCGTTGGCTTTCAATTGGGGATAGTTCTCTGCCACCGCGAAGAGCCTTCCCAGCGCGCCCGAGAGCATCCCCTCTGCTTTGCTGCGCCCGGAGATATTGCCCCCTGCCGCTTTCTGCACCGAGGTGCGTGCCTTAGTCACTTCTTCGAACACGCCCTTTTCGTGCTTGGCGTATCCCTTCACCGTTTCCACCACGTTTGGGATCAGGTTACTGCGGCGCTTGAGCTGGACGTCGATGCCGCTCCAGCCCTCCTTCACCATCTGGCGGTTCTTCACCAGGTGGTTATAGACGCTGATCGCCCAGAAGATAGTCACCACAACCACGCCGAGCGTGATATAGACACCGAACATTATTACCTCCTTGTTGAATTAGCGAAAGTAATCATACAGCAAATAACGGGGGAAGGAAACACCTAAGTGAGTTTACGGTAATCGGTTGTCGTTTGTTGGCGTTCGACGTTCTGACGTTTGACGAGCCCCCGTGTATAGTGTTAAGTAAAAAGTTAACTTTTTCGCCTCCGGCCCTTGACAAATGAAGAAAGCATGTTAACTTATACGGTAGAAGCTCGCTTGCACGTGAGCAACTGAGAGGGCGTGGTTAGCACCTAAATCAAGGCGCTGCAGGCACGGGGGAGAGGAAGGCTCGACCCCAACGCGGTGACCACTTAGGTAAAAAACAACTAGACGCCTCTTAGGCCACGGCAAAGCGGGCTTCTTTTTATTGAAGCAGAGATACGGCCTGCCCGAAGAACCCAATACCCAATACTCATCACTCAATACCAAGGTACTCGTCAGGGCGAAAATTGTCAGACACCCAACGTACAATACATCGAGACATTGACACCACCCCTACACTAAGCGATAATGAAGCGTCAAGGGAAGGGGACACGATGATTGGATAATTACGCCTCGCATTTCATCGTGTTCCCTCTCTCCGTGTAGGGGCGGCCCACTGCGGCCGCCCGAATGTTGGGAGCCCGTAGTAGCGCTGGATTAGCAACAGACATCGATTCAGCGGTCGACCGTCATTATGCCAA
>CBDVCL010000067.1:0-8657 GCA_965372475.1 uncultured bacterium
CGTGATAGAGGGTGAGGAGGCGGCGGAGGAGGAATACACCGAGGAGTGGGAAGAAGAATACGAGCTGGTGGAAGAAGGGGAGGGAGAGTTTGAGGCAGGGGAATTGGAAGAAGAGGAGGAGCCCCTTGAATATGGCGAGGAGGTGTATCGTCCCGGTTTTAGCCTATCCATGACGGGATTTGAGAGGGCGGGGAGGGTACTCAGCGAGAGGAAGGAGCCGCGCAGTGACGGTTTTATCGTTCGGGCCTATGACAGGAGGACGGTGGTGAGCCCGGGCGATACGGTAGTCGTGGTTTTGCGAGGTGCGGATGAAGTAGAGGTGGGGGATGAATACACCACCTTCCGCAAGGGGAAGCTGGTGACCCATCCGGTGACTAATAAGCCGGTCGGGTATTACATAATAAACACCGGTTACCTGCGCGTGTCCGAGAAGAAGGAAGGACGGATACTGGCTACGGTGCGGAAGGCCTACACCACCATCTACGTGGGGGACAAGCTGAGGGACAGGGAGGTGATCAAGCGGGAGTTGACAGAGAGTAACGTTTCGCCCCGGATGGTTACCGGGGGTGAGGTGCGCGGCCGCTTGATATGGACGGAATGCTCGTATGCGGGGCCGCAGCACCTGGTTTGCCTGGACAGGGGGAGCGATCTTAATCTCGTGCCGGGACTGATCCTCAGCGTTTACAGCATACCCAGGGAACTTAGTTCGGACAGGCGTGGTGACGAATACAAGGCGCGGTTTTGTATCGGAGAGGTAGAGGTGGTTCGCGTTGACAGGAATACTGCCGTTGGCAGGGTGACAAAGGCCAGGGACGGGATCAAGGTGGGTCAGCTGGTTGTTTTATCGGTGGAGTGAGCCGCGGATTCGGAAGAATTGACGCCCTCCCCTGGGAGGTCTTTTTTTTCTTGTAGAGAAGGAGCATAGGCGCGCGGGGGCCGCGGAATTGTCGCGGAATCCGCGGAATCGGTGACAGGGCGCGCAATATGCTTCCGCGCACTCCGCGCCCTGAGCGAGCGCGGAGCGCGAAGCGAAGGGTTCCGCGCTTTCCGCGCATAAGAGTTGCGACCATATGGATGAGAAGGCGGCAGACCATCTTAAGAAAGGGATCCGGTTACTGGGCAAAGGGAACCTTGACGGAGCCCAGGAGGAGTTGGTGCGCGCCCTTGAGCTGGATGCGGAGCTTGGGGAAGCGCTGTTGTGCCTCGCTGATGTCTATCGCCAGCAAGGGGAAGCCAAAGCCGCTATTGCAAAGTACCGGCGTTTCCTGGAGCTGGAGCCGGACAGCGTAGATGGCCACCTTGCTTTGGCCGATCTGTATGACGAAGAGGACAAGGCGGAGCTTGCCCGCAATATGTACCAGAGGGCGGTAGAACTGGATGGAAAGAACCCGGCCGTCTATCAGCGGCTGGGCGACTTCTATTACGGCAGCTTTGAGCATGACGAGGCCCTGAAGGTTTACAGGCAAGCGTTGAAACTCGACCCGGAGAACGCTGAGATCTACTTCAAGATGGCTGATATCTACGAGTCTAAGGGGGATACGGACGAGGCGATTATCTCCTACGAGAAAACGATAGAGTTGAATCCAAACCACGCCATGGTCTACGTGATGCTGGGTAACCTCTATAAGAAGATCCGCCTGTTGGACGATGCGGAACGTATGTTCGAGAGGGCCCTGAAGATCAACCCGAAGGAGAGCGATGCCCTGGTGGCCCGGGGCGGTTTGGCGCTGGAGAGGCGCGACTACGAGGGGGCGGCGAAACTCCTGCAGCGCTGTCTTAAGGCAGACGAGGAACACATAGAGGCGCTCGACGCCCTGGCCTGTTGCTACCTTCGTCTCTCCAAGAACGATGACGCCCTGATATGTTACAAGAAGGTCCTGGTTCTCCAGCCGGAAGGGGAACTCTACCACCGGGCCATGGCTTTTGTCTACGAAAACGAGGGAGAACTGAGCAAGGCCGTGGGCGAGTACAAGAAAGCGATCAAGGCCAACCCGGAAGGCCTGCGGAACCGCCGGGAACTGGCCGAGCTTTACTATCGGCTGGAGGACTACGAGAAAGCGGTTGAGGAGTACGAGGCCCTCGTAAAGGAATCAGAGGACGACGTCGAAGTGAGCAACCATCTCGGAGAATCCTATCTGAAACTGGGTAACACCGCGGCGGCCATCAAGAGTTGGGAAGAATCTTTGAGGCGGGAAGCGGATAACGACATCCTTCGGCTGAAGGTGAAGAGGCTGAAGGAAAGCCAAAAAGAGTAAGGTTCACAGGTAACCGGCGACCGAAGACATAGGCTTTTAATCATCACTATGGCCTGGGGCCCGGATGGGATCTGTGGGAAAGAAAATAGATTTCGATGAGAAGCTGGCGCGGATAGCGCTCAACTTCCTGCCGCAGATAGGCATCTTACGGTTGAAAGCCCTTTTTGAGCGCTACCGCAGCGCGAGAGGGATACTGAAAGCGAGGGAAAGTGAGCTAGCACGTGTGCGCGGTATCGGGGACCGTACGGCGGCTGATATCAAGGGTTTGAGCCTGGAGAAGGCCCGGGCGGAATACGAGGAGGCGGAGCGCAGGCAGATAGAGATAGTGTGCCTGGAAGAAGAATGGTATCCGCCGGCCCTGCGGAACATAGCCCAGCCCGCCCCGGTTCTCTACGTGTGCGGGAACAGGGACGCCCTGTTGGCACCGATGGTTGGGATCGTTGGTTGTCGCCGCCCGACCGCCTACGGACGCAAGACGGCCGCGAGGCTGAGCGCTGGGTTGGCGCGCGCCGGGTTTGTCATTGCCAGTGGGCTTGCGCGGGGCATAGACACTGAGGCCCATCGCGGTGCGTTGTCCGCGCAGGGCAGGACGGTGGCTGTCTTGGCCGCGGGGTTCGATCATATCTACCCGGGGGAGAACAAGCCGCTGTTGCGAAAGATGATAAAGGACGGTGCGGCGGTAAGCGAGTTTCCGCTGCGCATGAAGCCCCTGAAGCAGAATTTCCCCTTTCGCAACCGGATCATCAGCGGCATCAGCCGCGGCGTGATCGTCGTGCAGGGCCAAAGGGGGAGCGGGGCGCTGATCACTGCCCGGTATGCCCTGGAGCAGAACCGGGAGGTATTCGCGGTGCCGGGAGAGATCGGGCTCAAGGAATCCGAGGGTCCGCACACCCTTATTCGTGATGGTGCCCGATTGGTAAGGGGAGTGGGGGACATCCTGGAGGAACTGGAATACGAGGCGGAACGGGCGGCAAGGCGAAAGAAGCCGGTGCTGGAGAGCCTGACTGCTTCGGAGGAGAGGGTGTTACGGGCGATCGGTGAAGGGACCCTGCATCCTGATGAGGTGGTTATCAAGACCGAGATGCCGGTTGGGGACTTGATGCAAGTGCTGTTGGGGCTGGAGTTGAAGGGATATGTGCGGCGCACCGCTGGGGAGAGGTATTTTTTGAGTGGGAAGATATAGAGCGTTATTCGTGGCTCGTGAAGCGTGAAGCGCAGGCACGTATCACGTCTCACGAGCGACGAGGGACGAGGAACGACCAATGGACGAAACACTGATCCGAGTAGTCCGCTACTTCACCAAGAACCGCGACGTCAGCTTCGCCGAGGCGCAGCGGCAGCTGGTGGCGTCGGGTCTTGAAGCGTGGCAGGTGGACTACGCTTTGGAGTGGTTGCAGGCGGTGTCGGGTGGGTGCGAGCCGAGGAAGATCCGGCGGAGCGTGGTACCGCCCGCGCCCGGGGACAGTGCCGTCCTTCTTGGGCCGGGTTTTAACCTGACACCGGCGGCGTGCACGCTGATGATCGGCCTGCGTGAGCTGGGGGTCGTCTGCGAGGACAGGTTCCGGGATCTGGTGAGGCGCGCCTTTCGCTTGCCGGAGGCGGTCGGCGTAGAGGACTTGCAGGAGATGTTGCTGAACGATGCCTATGAGCGGATGACGCGGTGGGGAAATGGGGCCTTTATAGAGGAACAGGAACGATGGGGAAGCAAAAACTAAAGAAGAAGGGGAAGTTGGTTATCGTCGAATCTTCGGCCAAGGCACGCACCATCGGCAAGTACCTGGGCAAGGGCTACAGCGTGACCGCTTGCATGGGACACGTGATCGATCTGCCGAAGAGCGAGCTGGGCGTGGACGTGGAAAATGACTTCCGGCCGAAATACATTACCGTACGCGGCAAGGGCAAGATACTCCAGGAGCTGAAGCGGTTGTCCAAGCGGTTAGACGGCGTGCTGCTGGCTCCCGACCCAGACCGTGAGGGCGAAGCCATTTCCTGGCACTTGTACGAAGCGTTGAGCAAGATCGGCGTGGAAGACATCCAGCGGATATCTTTCAACGAGATAACCAAGAAGGCGGTGCTTGCCTCCCTTGGCGAGCCGAAAGAGATAAACATGGACATGGTCAACGCCCAACAGGCGCGGCGTATTCTTGACCGCCTGGTCGGTTACATGATCAGTCCTATCCTGTGGCAGAACGTGAGAAGAGGGCTTTCTGCCGGACGGGTGCAGTCTGTGGCTCTGATGATGGTCTGCGACCGCGAGGAAGAGGTGGTGGCTTTCAAGCCGCGGGAATACTGGACGATCGATGCCGAGCTCAAGGGGAAGCGGGGCGCGAGCTTCATCGTCAATCTCTTCCAGTACGCCGGTGAGAAGGTGGAGATGGGGGCGGGCGAGGAGGCGCAACGGCTGAAGGATAAGCTGAGCAGCGAGCGTTTCCTGGTCGAAGCTCTGGAGAAGACGAGAAAGAAGGCGATGCCCCCTGCGCCTTTGACCACCAGCAAGATGCAGCAGATGGCGGCGAGCAAGATGCGCTTCTCGGTGAAGAAGACGATGTTTATTGCCCAACAGCTCTATGAAGGTATGGATATAGGTGAAGACGTGCCGGCGGGCCTCATCACCTATCTGCGTACCGATTCCCGTCGCGTAGCGGACGTGGCGAAGGAGGAGGCGGCGCGCTATATCGAGGAGAACTTCTCGGCGGCATACAAGCAAACGGAGCCCATAGTCTATAAGAACAAGAAAGGGGTCCAAGACGCGCACGAAGCGATCAGGCCTACCTCCGTATATCGTACGCCGGATCTGATGAAGGAGTACCTCTCCCGCGACCAGTATGGACTGTATAAGCTTATCTGGGCCGTGTTCGTTGCCTCACAGATGAAGCCGGCGGAGTTCGAGAACCTGGCCGTGACCGTGCGTGCAGGGGAGGGACTTCTCAGGGCCAACGGTCGCAAGCTCGTGTTTGACGGATTCCGGCGCGTACTGAAGGAAAAGGAGAGCGTTAGCCAGAAGATCCCGCGGCTGGCTGTCGGGGAGGAGGTGGAGCTGGTGGACTTGAAGAGCGAGCAGCATTTCACCCAGCCGCCGCCGCGCTTCAGCGAGGCGTCGCTGGTCAAGGCCCTGGAGGAAAACGGTATAGGCCGGCCGAGCACCTATTCGCCGATAGTCAATACTATCCAGGGTCGGGGTTATGTTGAGCGTTCGCCGGAGGCGCGGTTGCAGCCGACGGAACTGGGGCAACTGGTGATCACCTTGCTCAAGCAGAACTTCCCGGCGATCATCAACGTCGGTTTCACCGCGGAGATGGAGAAGGACCTGGACGGGGTGGAGGAGGGGGAGAGGAAATGGCGGGAGCTCTTACAGTCTTTCTACGAAAAGTTTGAGAAAGAGGTGAGCGAGGCGGGAGTGAAGATGAAGGAGCAGAGCAGGGAACTGACCGGGGAGACAGATGAAGTCTGCCCTAAGTGCGGCAACAAGCTGGTGGTGAAATGGAGCAGGGCCGGGAAGTTCCTGGCCTGCCCCAGCTATCCCGAGTGCCAGTTCACCAAATCTTTCGGGCTCGACGGGGAACCGGAAAGCGAGTTCTGGCCGGAGCGCAAGTGCGACAAGTGCGGTGGCAGGTTGAAGATAAAGGTGGGCAGGTTTGGACGCTTCCTTGCTTGCGAGAAGTATCCGGACTGCAAATTCACCGCGTCTATGCCCATAGAGGTCAAGTGCCCGCAGGAGGGGTGTGACGGGGACGTGGTGCAGTGCCGTTCAAAGAAGGGACGGCCGTTCTTCGGCTGCAGCCGCTACCCGGAGTGTAACTTCATGAGCTGGTCCAGGCCGGTCCAGGTGGCATGCACGGCCTGCAAGGGCCCGATAATGGTGAAAAAGCACTCGCGCAAGAAAGGCGAGTACCTGTTGTGTCCGAACAAGGAATGTGGGCACGAGATGGGGGTGGAGGTTAGAAAGGAAGAACCGGAAGCGACGGAAGAAACGACGGAAGAAACCACGGAAGAAGCGACGAAAGAAACGACGGAAGAAACCACGGAAGAAGCGACGAAAGAAACGGAAACAAAGACGGGAACCGTAGATTCCGCCTCCGGATCATCTGGTGATGATTAGTTCCGGGATGCCCCGGTTCGGTGTCGTATCAGGGCTTGGTCGGGGCATCGATTAACACAGATTCCTTTTTTGGAGCTTAGCTCTCCAATAACTCAAAATGTGAGCAGATGACACAGATTACGTTGTTGCTGTTTTCAAGCGGCGGTTTCAAATTCCAGACCGCCACTGGGAAGCGGCAACAAGAGGAATCTGCTCCAATCCACGTGGATTGTTGATGTCTGTGACTTAAGCGCCGTTATCAAAGGAGGAGAATCGGCGTTAATCTGTGTAATCTGCGGTTAAGGAAAGGGAGTCAAGGCATGCAGTTTAAGGGAACCACGATACTGGCGTTACGGCGGAAAGGCGAAGCGGTGATCGGCGGCGACGGCCAGGTGACGGTAAACGAGATGATAGTCAAGAGCAAGGCGAAGAAGATACGCAAGCTATACAAGGGACGGGTGCTGGTAGGCTTCGCGGGCAGTGCTGCGGATGCGCTGACGCTCTTTGACCGCTTCGAAACGAAACTAGAGGAATACAAGGGACAGCTGGCGCGCGCGGCCATCGAGCTGGCCAAGGATTGGCGTATGGACCGCGCCCTGCGGCGCTTGGAAGCGATGCTGGTGGCCGTGGACGCGGACAACCTACTATTGATATCAGGTAGTGGCGACGTGATCGAGCCGGAGGGAGGTATCGTCGCTATCGGGTCCGGCGGCGGCTACGCCATGGCCGCGGCGCGGGCGCTCCAGGCCGAGAGCAAGCTCTCTGGCGAAGAGATAGTCCGCAAGTCTTTGCAGATCGCGGCGGGACTGTGCGTATATACGAACGATGAGATAGTTGTCGATAGTCTCGGTAAGTAGGGTTGTATAGTTATCCAGTTGTAGGGTTATATGGAGAATCAGCCCTTCATTTGCCATACAACTATACAACCATAAAACTATATAACCACAAGAGGAAGAACAAACGAGATGATGGACCTAACACCACAACAAGTCGTGAAGGCACTCGATAAGTACATTATCGGCCAGGACGAGGCCAAGCGGTCCGTGGCTATCGCTCTACGCAACCGCATACGCCGGCTGAAGCTGGATCCTGATTTTCGTGACGAGGTGACGCCGACGAACATAATCATGATCGGTCCCACGGGAGTGGGCAAGACGGAGATAGCCCGCCGCGTCGCCCGTCTCACCGACGCTCCGTTTATCAAGGTCGAGGCCTCGAAGTACACCGAGGTAGGGTATGTGGGGCGTGACGTAGAGTCGATGATCCGCGACCTGGTCAAGTTGTCGCTGAACCAGGTCAAGAGCAAGCAGATGGAGGCCGTGAAGGAAAAGGCGGCGGAGATAGTCGAGGATAAGCTGCTCAATCTGCTGGTGCAGCCGAGGCGGCGCGGGCCGGCACCGACGGGTATGCCGCCGCCGATAGCGGAGGAATTCGTCCAGACGAAGGAGAAGATGCGGTTGAAGCTGCGCGCCGGGGAGCTCGAGGACAAGTTCGTGGATATCGAGCAACAGGTCCAGGCAGGGCCCGTCTTCGAGATCTTTCAGGGCCCGGGGATGGAGGAACTGGACATGAATGTCCAGGACATGATCGGCAACATGATGCCCAAGCGCAGAAAGCGGCGGAAGGTCAAGGTCAAGGATGCGCGGGCGATGCTCATGGCGGAGGAGACCAACCGCATGGTAGACATGGCCGAGGTGACGCGCGAGGCCATCCGCCGCGTGGAGGAATCGGGCATTGTCTTCATTGATGAGTTGGACAAGGTGGCGGGGCGGGAGAAGCACCACGGGCCGGAGGTGTCGCGCGAGGGGGTCCAGCGTGACCTCCTGCCGATAGTTGAGGGTACCAGCGTATCTACCCGCTCTGGCGTGGTAAAGACGGACCACATACTCTTTATGGCCGCGGGGGCGTTTACCGTGGCAAAGCCTTCGGACCTTATCCCGGAGTTGCAGGGGCGTTTCCCCCTGCGCGTGAACCTGGATAGCCTCAAGGTCGAGGATTTCGTGCGCATATTGACTGAACCGCACAACGCCTTGACCAAGCAGTACCGGGCGTTGCTGGCCGTGGACGGGGTGGAGATCCAATTCAAGGCCAAGGCGGTGAGGAAGCTCGCCGGCATAGCCTTCCAACTCAATGAGGACGGGGAGCAGATAGGCGCGCGGCGCCTGCACACCGTGATGGAGAAGCTGCTGGAGGAGATATCGTTCAATGCGCCCGAGGACCTGCGGGGCAAGGTGGTCATCGATGAAGCGTATGTGGAGCAGAGGTTGAAGGAGTTGGTTGAGGATAGAGATTTAGTAGAGGCGTTGATATTGTAAATGGCAAAA
>CBDVCL010000068.1:0-8638 GCA_965372475.1 uncultured bacterium
AAGCGGGGCGAACCTGGCTACGAAGGGCGCGCAAAGGAGTACCATCGCAAGAACTCCGACATAGTCTGGAAGGACTTCAAGGAGAAGATACCCTTGCTGGAGAAGCTGGGCGAATTGCTCGTTGCCAACTGGGAGAGGATATCGGGAGAGATACTGCCTCGCCTCGCCCCCGCGCAGACGATAAGGAGTTGCCTGCAACAGGCGGGTTGCCCCGAGAAGTTCTCGGACATCAGCGTGGATAAGGACCTGGCGCGCCGCGCCATCCTCGGCGGACGCTTTATCCGCGGCCGCGTTGTCTCGCTCGACATCGCGGATGAATTGGGCATTCTCGAAGAGATTGCAGAGGAAGTTGTAGGGTAGTCTCGGATCACGGGTCCCGCGTCTCGTGTCAAGTGACGCGTGACGCACGACGCGCGACTCGCGACAAAGAGACGATACGATGAATAGAAAAGAAATGAACCTCGCCGTCTTCGAAGGCAAACCACTCGAGCGCGTCTTCCACCAACCTCGCATCGAGCCCTGGTGGGACCTGCACAGGCAGAGGGGTACCTTGCCCAAGGAGATAGAAGGCAAGGGCATCATGGAGGTGTACGACCACCTTGGCGTCTCGATGCGCTACATGCAATACTACACCGGCCTGCCCGACCCCGTAGTCAGGGAATATTCGAAAAAGGTCAAGGGGAAGTGGGATGCCAACGACGAGGAGTCGGTGGAGATAATCGATACGCCGCACGGCCAGTTGAGCAGGCGCAACAAGAAGACGATAGACAACACCTGGCGTTGCGTTGAATTTCCCGTGAAGAAGCGGGAAGACCTGGCCTCCCTCTCTTGGTTCCTGGACAACATCGAGATAAGCTTCAGCAAGGAGAAGTTCCTCGAGGGGGAGAAGACATTCGGCGACCGTGGCGAGGCGCAGTTCTTCATCCCCAAGTGCCCCTACCAGTCGATGCTCCTGGAATGGGTGAACCAGCAGGATTTCTTTCTTCTGCTCGCGGACGTGCCGTCTGAAGTAGAAGACGTGATGAAGAAGATAGACGAGCGCTACGAGCGCTTCTACGAGGAGGTGTGCGCGGCGCAGGTGACGCGCATCGGCAACTTCGGCGAGAACCTGCACGCCCAGTTCCTGCCCCCCGAGTATTTCGAAAAATACCTCCTGCCCCCTTGGGAGAAACGCTGTGCCCAGTTGAAGAAGGCGGGTATCTACACGCACGTGCACCTGGACGGTTACTTCAAACCGTTGCTCAAGTATCTCAAGCACCTGCCCTTTGACGGTATCGAGGCGCTTACTCCCGAGCCGCAGGGCGACGTCTCGATTGAGGTGATGAAGGAGCACCTCGGCGACAAGGTACTGCTCGACGGCATCCCCGCGATGTATTTCATGCCCCAGCATACGGACGAGGAACTGGAAGAGGCGACGAAGAAGATCATCAAGCTCTTCCACCCCAAGCTGGTGCTGGGCATCTCGGATGAACTTCCCCAGGGGACGGATGAGGTGGGGTGGGAGAGGTTGAAGTGGGTGGAGAGTTATTGTCGGGAGTATAAACCTTAAGGTGTATTGAGTATTGGGTATTGGGTATTGAGTATTGAGTGACGCGATACTCGATACGCGATACGCGATACGAAACGAGGAGAAGACCATGAACCATAAGAAGACCGACTACCAGGGCCACAAGGCCGTGGAAATCACCACGAAGAAGGCCAAGCTTGTAATTGCAACGGATACAGGCCCTCGCGTCGCCTTCTTCGGCAAGAAGGATGGCGCCAACCTGCTCTTCTGGGACAAGAAGGAACTGGGGCGTAACGACTGGAAGCTGAGGGGCGGACACCGTGTCTGGCCTGCCAAGCCGGGCGCGGACGAGAGCGAGGATTCCTACCGCGCCGACAACGACGCGTGCGAGGTAGAGGAGAAAGATGGTTGGCTCTATGTGAGGGGAGGCAAGGACGCCGTTACGGCGACGAGGCGAAGTATTGGGGTGAAGGTCGAGGACGATGACAGGATAAGCGTAGACAGCGTTATCAGCAACGAGAGCGAGATGCTCTACAGCTGTTCCGTATGGGCGATTACCTGCACGCTTCCCGCCCAGGGCACGCGCTACGGCATTCCCCTCGGTGACGGCAGTGAGTGGGACAGCTTCCGCCTGGTGATGTTCAAGAAGTGGGGGGGCGGGCATACGAGCCGCCTCAACGACCCCCAGATACAGGTGAACGAAGAGATGCTGATAATCGAGCCGCAGGGCGTGGAAACGAAGCGGATGATAGAGTGTCCCTACGGCATCATCGCCATGGACACCCCGACGCAGGACACTACCTTCGTGAAGAGAACCGGCTACGAGAAGGCGGCCAATTACCCGCTGGGATGTAACATCGCCTTCTATGTCGGCCCCGATAATTTCATGGTAGAGATGGAGACGATGGGTCCCGAACTTTCGCTCAAACCCGGCGAAGCGGGGCATCACGTTGAGTCCTGGGTGTTGACGGACAAGGCTATAGGGTTGGACAAGGCGGATAGGTTGTTGAAGTTGTTTCGCTAGAGTTATCCCCTCCCTTGACGGGAGGGGATCAAGGGGAGGGTGGAGGCATGGGCTCGATCATAATCATTGTCCTGATAGCCCTGGCGTTCCTTTTTGATGTGTCGGCGCTTGTGGTTCTTTACAGAGTCGGAGTTAAGGAGATAGCCAAGGCTAAGGAGTTTAAGGTAGTACAAGTGTTACTCTGGCTGACGCTGGTCATACTACTATCAGGCCTTACCCTTGGTTGCTATTACTCCTTCTTCATCTGATGATACTAACGGATTTCTTGATAATAGCGATGTGCCTGTTACTGCTCGGCCTCGCTGCCACGGCGATGCTGGCGCTGATGGGTGAACGGGTGAAAGAGGAGCGCAAGGCAAAGACCATCTTCTGGTCGGTGCTTGCCGCGCTTCTACTGCTCGAGTCCGCGTGGTTCTATTCCTATTTCGCTATCTAAGAAAGGTTGCAAGGTCACAAGGTTGCAGGGGCACAAGGTTGCAGAGGGAGGAATGATGCGCAAACAACTAACGACTAACGACCAACAGCCTGCCCGCCATAGCTCTGACAGAGCGACGGCGGGACTAACGACAACCAAGTCTCTGGTCTTCGGTCTGTTGTCCATGATCCTACTAAGTGCGTCACTCAATGCGAAACAACCGATCGAGATAAAGCACCTCGGCCTCGTCAATCCCGACATCCTCTGCGTGGTCATCAAGGACGGCTACGCCGAGTACGGCCCGCAGGTGAAGTTCGTCAAGCAGGCGGGAGACGAGGTGAGGGTAGAGGACAGGAGTAGGAACGTCTACCGCAAGGGAGAATACATCGGCTCCCTGGCGGGCGCGAAAGGGGAGGTAATAAAGCTCGGTGACAAGCTGGTGAAGGGGGAGCTTGACATCAAGAAGGCGACGCGTCCCGGCTCCTTCAAGATCAGCTCCTCGGGCGACGCCGCCTACGGCTCGGGTCTCTCGCCCGTAAAGATACACCGCAAGAGCAAGCCGGCGAACCTGATCAGGTCGGGGCGCTGGGATATGGTCGGTCCCGTGGAGCACACGCTCTATCTCGTGTTACCGAAGCCCTTGCGGCCGAGCGTCAGCTACAGGATCACGGGACCGCGCGGCTTTGGCA
The DNA here is from genome assembly GCA_965372475.1 of uncultured bacterium. Lineage (GTDB taxonomy): Bacteria > Oederibacteriota > JAUXIB01 > JAUXIB01 > JAUXIB01 > CBDVCL01. Next base: position 3,636 of record CBDVCL010000068.1, read on the forward strand.
CGCAGGAGTTGAGATTCTTGCCGGGACGCTCGCGCAGTGAAGCGGTGCACGTTTCCCAGGTCGGCTTCCGCCCCGACGACCCCGCCAAGGTTGCCTTCCTCTCCACCTGGATGGGGGACGGCGGCGGCGTGCAGTACCGTTGCACGGGGCAGCGCGCCCGGCCCTTGAAGTTCCGCGTGCTGGAGACGAAGAGCGGCCGTGCCGTCTACGAGGGGGAACTGAAACTCTCCAAGGCCGGGGCCGACAAGACCGAGGACGCCTACGACCGCAACTACAGCGGCACCGACGTCTACCTGATGGACTTCAGCGCGCTCAGCACACCCGGGGTATACCGGGTCTCGGTCGAGGGTATCGGCTGTTCTTTCGATTTCCCCATTGCCTGGGATGCCTGGGGCAATGCCTTCTGGGTATCGGCGCGCGGGCTTTACCACCAGCGCAGTGGTATCGAGCTGGGCCCGCCCTATACGAAGTTCAAGCGTCCCCGCCCCATGCACCCTGATGATGGCGTGAAGATATACCACTCCAAGTGCACGCTGATGGACTCGGGCAACGGACTCAACGCCCGCGGCACGGACAAGGACAATTTCGGCAACCTCGTCAAGGGCAAGACGGACGAGATCGTGGCCAACGCCTGGGGCGCCTACATGGATGCGGGGGACTGGGACAGGCGTATCCAGCACCTGGAGTGCTCGCGCGTGCTGCTCGACCTCTACGAGTTGTTCCCCAGCTACTATTCACGCCTCAACCTTAAGATTCCCGAGTCACGCAACGAGTTGCCCGATGTGATAGACGAGGCGCTCTTCAACCTTGACTGTTACCGCCGCATGCAGACGAAAGAGGGCGGCATCAGGGGCGGCATAGAATCCGCCGAGCACCCCAACACGGGCGAGGGGAGTTGGCAGGAGTCGCTGGATATCATGGCCTACGCGCCCGGCATCTGGTCCTCGCACGTCTACGCGGGGGTAGCGGCGCGCGCCGCTCACGTGCTGGTGGCTTTGGACCCGGGCCTTGCCGCCGTCTATAAGAAGAGCGCGCTCAGGGCGATGGAATGGGCGGAGCGGGAATTGGCCGCTTCAAAACGCAAGTTTCCCCACAAGGTTCGTGACGACCGCAACCTGGCCGCGGCGGAGCTCTTTCGACTCACGGGGGAGAAGCGCTGGCACGACATCTTCCTCGCTACGACGCTGATCGGTGAGGTCGAGGAACTTTTCAAGTGGCAGAGCCACGAACAGCGCGAGGCGCCCTGGGTCTACGCGCGCACGCAACAGGCGGGCGTGGACGCGGCGTTGAAAGAGAAGTGCCGCGCCGCTATCAAGAAAGAAGCGGATGATCGGGCGGCATCATGCAAGAGGACGGGCTTTCGCTGGGCCAAGTACGCCTGGATGCCTCCCGCCTGGAGCGCTTTCAGCAGTCCCGACGCGGTGTCGCTGCTGCGCGCGCACCGCATGACCGCGGAACCGCGTTACCTCGAGGCGATCGTCCTATCCTGCCAGGCGGGGGTGGGCGCCAACCCGCTCAATCTGTGCTATACCTCGGGGCTGGGGAGTAGGTATCCCGAGAACGTTTTGCATTGTGACGCGCGCCTGATGGGGATCGCCGCGCCTCCCGGTATTACTGTGGGCGGGCCCTTGTGGTTCGGTGCGGAAATAGAGAACGGTTCCTGGTGGCTGAAGATAAACGAGCCCTACCTGCACCCCAAGCCCAAGCACTGGCCGGCAATGGAGTCGTACCTCGACGTCTGGTGGTACGCGCCGATGTGCGAATTCACCGTGGATAGTACCATGGCGAGAACCGCGTATGTTTGGGGCTATCTCGCCGCGAGACCGAGGTGAAGGATGAATTCTGAATTATGAAGGCTGAATTGGCTTCATGTTTCACCATTCATAATTCACAATTCAGCATTCAAAGCACCTCCCACCCGCATCTTTCTCACCCCCCGGATTACCACAGCTAGCGAGGAAGAGGGCCCTGCTGCACCCTTGACTATTCCCAAAAAGGTGGTATATATACAATAGATAAATGCTTTGTGTGTTGCGAACTGCGGTTATGCGATTAACTTAATGCATGGGTAATGGATAAGGCCAGAGAGACATTTGCTTTGAAGTTGGCGTTGGCGGCGTTGCTCTGCGTGGCTGTGGCCACGCCTGCGCCGCTTCATGCCGGGGCTGCCTGCACTCCCGTTTCCTCCTGGATCGATACTGCCTGTGACGACGTGGCGGATTTCTACATCAACGGCACGCATGTCCACCAGTGCCTGTGGGACGGGGCAAGCTGGTGTACAGACGTCATCGACGTGAGCGTTTACGAGGATAACAACGCCATAGGTATAATTCTCGTGGACGATGTGAAGGCGTCCATTTTCTTCACTTACGTGCTCTACATAGTCTGCGATTCCGGCGCCACGATAATCCTCGCTTCCGATGATGGTGACCACACCTCTACGGGCGGCGCGCTGGCTGACCCCGACCCGCCCGTCGACGGCAGCGGCACGGCCTGGGATGAGTACGGCTACGATGACGCAGGCTGGGCGGGCTTCGAGCGCTACTGGGATGATCAATACGGCGCCCCTTCGGACATGCCGGCATCGATATGCCCAAACGGCCCTCCCTACACCAGCCCCGTGCGCCCGTTGAATCCCCTCACGGGCAGGCACGCGGCGATGATAGCTAATTCGCTCTGTCTCTGGGGCTCGGGCGAGGCAAAAAACTGGCTGAGGCGTGATTTCGCCATGGCCGAAATGGCGCCCGTGACGCAGATATACCCCCCCAGCTTGCACGTGGTGAAGTCCGCCTTTCCTTCGGGAGCGAACATAGGGACCACGGTGACCTATACCCTTGTCTATGAGAACAACTCCCAGTACCTTGCCGCCGACGATTTCAACTTCAATGACGGCTTGAGGGGCTGGCACTCGGTATGGTTGGAATCGGGCTTCTACCAGTTCAGCGAGGACGGCAGCCACATGGTGGCGCCGCCCAGTTCGAAGAAGGGCATTCTCACGCACATGGGCTCGCTGATGCTAGACGGTACCGTGAGCGCGCGCGCTTACTACCGCGAATGGATGTCAGGGGCAGGCATCGCCCTGCGCTACCAGATGGCTACGGGGGAGCACTACTGGTTCGAGATAGCTCCCGCCGGGGGCAACGGCCGCGTCACGCTCTGGTATAACGACGGCGTCTCCTACAACAACAACACCATGATCGGCGAGGTCACCGGCCTGACTATTCCCGGCGAGGCCGACGGCTTTGATATGGACATCGTGATGAACGGCAACAACTTCCAGTTCTGGATAAACGGGGTGATGGTGGCCGACATCACCGACGGGAGCAACTACATCATGACCGAGGGTGAGGCGGGCTTTCGCGGCTACGGTGACAACTACATAGACGACTTCTCCGCCCAGGCCGACCCGCCCATTTGCCGCGTCAACCACAGCGGCACCACCCTCACGGACGACGTGCCCGCCGACATGGTCTTCATAGATACGCTGGGTTCCCCATCGGGCAACGAAAGCGGCGGCACCATCACCTGGAACATCGGCAACCTCGGCTGTACCTCGGGTACGGTGCAGTGGCGCGCCTACGTGGATAACACCGCGGTGATGGACCAGGTGATACCCAACATCGCGACGATAGAGTCCAGCCAGGAGGGTCCCTTCGACTCCAACGACGCTCCGATAACAATCTCCACCGATCCGGCGTTTCTCATCAGCAAGTCTGCCAACCCTACCATCGCAGTCGTCGGCGAAACCGTGACCTACACCATCAACTACCAGAACGTGGGCTCCGCTCCCGCCAGCTCGGTGGTGATAAGCGAGGTGATTCCGGCTGATACCATTTACATAGGATGCTCTGATGGTTGCACCAGCAAGAAGGGCGCGCTGACCTGGAGCATCGGCAATGTCGGCATCGGCGCGAGCGGCGCCGTGGAGTTCTACGTTGAGATCGCCAACACCGCTGTCGGCGGACAGGTGATCCCGAACACGGCGGGCATCGACTCGAACGAGACGGACCCGCTCGCTTCCAACAACGCGCCGGTAACGGTGAGCAATCCCGATACGCCTACTCGCAGCCATACCTTGACTAGGAGCGGCACACGCACCCGAACACCCACGCGCACCTACACCCCAACCTACAGCAACACCCCCACTGACACGCCCACCTACACATTCACGCCTTCGGTGACGTATACCGCCACCTCCAGCGACACACCCACTGACACGGTGACGCCTACGGAGACGCGCCTGCCTACGTTTACATTTACCAATACGGACACGCCCACTTACACCGCCACCGAGACGTTTACCCCTTCGGTCACCTACACCGCCAGCTCCACCCATACCTCGACCTACACTCACACTGTGACCTTCACCTCCTCGGTGACCTTCACGCCCACCGACACTCACACGCCGACGTATACGGTGACGCCGACGGACACGCGCCTGCCCACTTATACCGATACCTGGACCGCCACGCCGAGCTATACGGTCACCGGGACCTATACGCCGTCGGTAACGTTTACGGCAAGCGCCACGGACACGCCGACCTACAGCCACACCGTTACCTTCACGCCCTCGGTAACCTTCACGCCGACACCTACCAACACGCATACGGAAACGATAACGGACACGTCAACGCCGTCCGTCACTTTCACCCCCAGCGACACGCACACGCCCACGCACACCGTGACCGAGACGAAGACGCGCCTGCCGACGGCGACCTATACCTGGAGCGGCACGCCCACCTATACGGTCACCGTGACCTATACGCCTTCGGTGACGTTTACGGCGAGCGTGACGGACACGCCGACCTATACGGTCACGGAGACCTATACGCCTTCGGTGACCTTTACGGCGAGCGTGACGGACACGCCGACATTCACGGTCACCGATACGGATACGCCTTCGGTCACCTTTACCGCGACACGCACGATCACGATCACGGGCACGCGTCCTTACACGCGCACGGCGACGGTGACCTACACCGCCACGGCAACCGATACGCCAA
>CBDVCL010000069.1:0-8629 GCA_965372475.1 uncultured bacterium
CTTATTCTTCTTTGCGCGCAGGTGGGAAAGGACATCACCTTTCCTTGCTGGGAGCCCCCTTTTCTTGCAGGCGGCTACTTTGGCCGGGCTAATATCCACCCCTTCGGCTTCGACTTTCTTGTCGCGGCATAGCGACAGGAAGTCCCCCTCGCCGCACCCGGCGTCGAGAATGGGACGGTTGTTCTTGAGAAGTGAAAGGTAGTGGGGATAATCAATCATGCCGTGGTCAATATAGCATCATCAGGCATAAGAGACAAGACCAAAGACCACCTGCCTTCGCCCCCCCCGCCCCCGTGCCTTTCTGCCGAAAGGCAGAAACGGGGGCAGACGGGGGGGCTACGGCGTGGCAGGCAGGCCAAAGACCAGCGACTAAAGGCTAAGGGCCTATGGTAATCCCTTTGTGATTTCAAGGCGAGGTGATTTGCCTTTACAAAAGGAGGAGCAGTCAATATAATGGCATCTCTAAGAGCAAAGGTGAATTATGAAGAGAGCAAAGCTCGGTGCAGTCTTGGTAGCGATAGTGGTGCTCGTGGCCTCCTGCGTCCCGGGGGGCAAGCCGCAGATAGGGAAGGCGGCGCCCGATTTCGCCATGGCGGATACTTACAGCAAGGAACACAAGCTGGCGGACTACCGGGGACGGGTCGTGCTGGTCGTCTTCTGGGCCACCTGGTGCCCGCCTTGCATGCAGGAAGTTCCCTCTCTCAAGCGATTGCAGAACAAATACGGTGAAAAGGGGTTATCCGTGCTCGGGGTCTCCGTTGACGGCCGGCCAGAGAAAGTCCTGCCGAAATTCATTGCCGACGAGAAAATAAACTACCAGGTTCTCGTCAGCAACAACAAGGTGGAAAAGGCCTACGGGGGCATCAGCAGTATCCCCACGGCCTTTCTCATTGACCGGGAAGGCATATTGAGAGCGAGCTACCTCGGTTACACGGCGGAGTCCAGGTTCGCCAGGGATATCGAGAATTTGTTGTAGCCCCTGTGCAGTAATGGCGCCCCGGAGTTTACCCGCCATAGCCCCTGCGTCTGCTTGTCAGCAGACAAGTGCTGGGGCGACGGCGGGCGCCCGCCACCGCGCCTGCGGGCGCGGTTCAGAGGAATACAATGAACGGAACAGAGCAAAACGTCACGGTCCTTGCCGCCATTGGCATGGGATTCCTTTCCTTTGTCTCACCCTGCGTACTGCCGCTGATCCCCGCTTACGTCTCCTACATCACCGGCATGTCGCTGGAAGAACTACAGGCCAAGGGCAAGGGCGGCAAGACCATCTTGCGCATACTCTACGGCTCTATCGCTTTCGTACTCGGCTTCTCGCTGGTCTTCGTCCTGCTCGGCGCGGGCGCCAGCGGCATCGGCAACGTTCTGCAGGCCCAGAAATTCTGGCTGGGCAAGGTGGCCGGCTTGTTGATAGTCTTTTTTGGCTTGCACATGGTAGGCGTCTTCAAACTGGGCTTCTTGAGCGTCGAGAAGAGACTCAACATCCAATCAAGGGTGAAGCGAGGAGGGCTTGTCGCTCCCTTCTTCCTTGGACTGGCGTTCTCATTCGGCTGGACTCCCTGCATCGGCCCCTTCTTGGCCACGCTGCTGGCCATCGCAGCGAACCAGGAGACGGTATGGCACGGGGTGATCCTGCTCGGCTTCTATTCGGCCGGGCTGGGCATCCCTTTCATCCTCACCGCCTTGGCCCTGGGTTACTTCCTCACCTCATTCAAGGTCATCCAGCGTTACTTCCGCGCCATAGAGATAGTGGGCGGGAGTCTCCTGATCATTGTCGGCTTGGTGATGCTTCTCGGCAGGATGGGGTGGTTGTACGCCTTGATGCCGGGGGGGTATTGATAGCGTATAATAGTGTCGTCGTTCGTTCCTCGTCTATCGTCGCTCGTGGTCAGCAATAGACGACCTACCATCCCAGCTTTTCCCGAATGATCGGCGCCAATCGCTCCGCGATCTTCGTATTCCCCGCCACCGTGGGATGCGTCCAATCGCCGATGTAATCGTCAGGTCCCTTCAGCCAGTGTCCTGCGCCGGTATTGCTCCCGTTGCAGGGGTCGATGAAATGAATGCGCTTGTCGCCGCTTTTCTCCACCACCTCTCGGATATAGGTGCGGCAGCGGTCCCAAGGGGATTCGGTGCCGTATTGGAAGAGAAAAGGGCCGAGGCAGAATATATGTGCCTCAGGGCATTTGCCCCGCAGGTATGAGAGGAACTCGTCATAGGCCTTGCTGAAATCTCGCTTGGAAGGTTCAGCGCCGATGAAGTCGTTGGAGCCGAGCGCGAGCACTACGCCGTGGGGCTGCCAGGAGCTGAAGTCCCAGTGCGGTGCCGAGGGCAGGTGCCAGGAGAAGTAAGTGCAGGGGAAGTAGTCGGAGATCACCGGCTGGCTGGGAGGGAGATTGTCGCCGAGCGTCTTATACATGCCGATGCCCGAGCGCGCCTCCACGTGCCATTCAGCATCAAGCAGGCGCGCGGTCTGGGGGCCGTAGGCCATGTAGCCGTTCTGGGTGTGGCGGTCCTGTTGCTTGCCCTCGTTGCCATAGCCGGCGGTGAGAGAGTCGCCGATGAACTCGAGCCGGCGCTTGGGTCGGGAGGGCGGGGCGAGCAGTTTCCCCGCGGCGTCAAGCACGAACCCCTTGAACTTGCTCAAGCCGAAAGAGCCCTCCGAGCGGCGCACCAGTGTCAATGTATGTTCAGCGGCGGGCAATCCCCTGCCCAGGGCGTATTGCCTGCGCTTGTCGGTGACCAGGGCCTGCCATTCGCCGTCATCTATCTTGTACCAGAAGTTATTCTCGCCGTCTTCCAGGAGCACGGCACAGCTCGCGGCGCGGAAGCTGGCCTTGATGTAGACGGCGCCCCATCCCGCCACGGCGACGGCGGGATCGCTACGGTCCCAGCGCCCGTAATATTGGATATTGGCATCGTTAGCCGCGATGCGATTACCGGCCATCTCTTCTCCGCTTATGCCGATCGTGGTGGTGAGAACGCAAGCTGCCAGCATGCAGAGCGCGACCGGGAGAATCGGTGAATTGCGCTTCATCGCCTCCCCTCCTCTTCACTGTTAGCATTACCGGGTAAGTTTACACCATCTATCGGCCGGAATCAAGGGGCGGCAGGCGTGATGGCGTTGTTCGCCTGCGTCCTTGAAATGAGCGCGCGTAACCTATAATATATAAGTAGAAAGATGCAATCTCACAGGGAAGAGGAGCTGCTGGAACGGCTTGCCGCCAGCCCGGATGAGTATGTCTCCGGACAGGAATTGGCGCGTCGCTTCAAGGTCAGCCGCACATCAATCTGGAAGCGCCTGGCGAAACTTCGCCGCCTCGGCTACCGCATAGGATCCAGTAGCCGGCGCGGATATCGCCTGCTCAGGCCCGTTGACCCGCTCCTGCCGCGGCTGGTGCGGCAAAGGCTGAAGGGCGGCAAGATGGGCCGGAAGGTCGTCTACCATCCCGTCGTCACTTCGACCATGGACGTGGCGGCGGAGTTGCTGGCCGCGGGAGAGAGGGAGGGCACAGTCATTCTCGCCGAGAGGCAGTTGAAAGGCCGTGGGCGCCAGGGGCGGGAATGGAGTTCGGCGGCGGGAGTCGGCCTGTGGATGAGCGTGATCCTGGAGCCGAAGATAAGCCCGCTGCTTATCGGGCGCCTGACGCTGACGGCGTCCTCTGCCGCGGCCGAGGCGGTGGAAGAGACATGCGGGCTCAGCGCGGGGGTGAAATGGCCCAATGATATCTACGTGGGCGGACGAAAACTGGCCGGGGTGCTTATCGAGATGAGCGGGGAATTGGATATCGTTCGCTACCTCGTGCTGGGATTGGGCGTAAACGTCAATACGAGGGCGGCCGAGTTCCCCAGGGCATTGAGGCGGACGGCGACATCGATACTCATTCAGACGGGCAAGCCCCTTGACCGCAGGACACTGCTTGCCGCTTTTCTACGGCGGCTGGAAAAGTACTATGCGCACTTGAAGAGCGGCAACCTGGGAGCGATGCTGGCGGGATGGCGCGCGCGGGAGATGACGCTGGGACGGAAGGTAGTGGTGCACCGTGCCGGCGGGAAATTGGCAGGGACCGCGGTGGATTTGGCGGAGGACGGGGCGCTGGTGGTGAAACGGCGGGACGGCGTGAGGGAGAGGGTATACTGCGGCGATGTGGTTCTGGTGGATTCACCTGGGAAGCCGGAAGTGGGAAGCCGGAAGTGGGAAGGTCACAAATCAAGATGATCTGTGTAATCTGTGAAATCTGTGGATAAGAGAACGGTATTGACAGCCGACATGGGCAACAGCGCGCTCAAGCTGGGTATCTTCAAAGGGAAGAAGCTGGTAAAGAGGACAGCGATAGCGCGCGCCTCGGCGCAGAAAATGGCCCGCGCCATGGCCACTTTCCTCAAGGGAAAGGAAATACGCGGGGCGGTGTTCTGCTCGGTGGTGCCGGCGATGACCACGTGGCTAAAAAGGGAATTGAGAAGGGCGGTGGGAAGCCGTGCCCTGGAAGTGACGCACCACCTGGAGCTGGGGCTGAAGGTGCGCGCCAGGCCGGCCTCGGGGGTGGGGACGGACCGCCTCGCCAACGCCGTGGCCGCCTGCCTGGTCTGTCGCTTGCCCTGCGTGGTCATCGATTTCGGTACGGCGACGACCTATGACGTGGTCTCGGCCAAGCGGGAGTACCTCGGCGGCGTGATCACCCCGGGCCTGAGAAGCTCGGTCGAGATGCTGGCAGGACGGGCGGCACAACTGCCGCTCGTCTCCCTGCGCCGCCCAAAGAAGGTGGTGGGGAGTAACACCCAGCAAGCGATGTTGTCAGGGCTTGTGAACGGACAGATTGGACAGGTGAAGGGAATACTGCGGCAGATAGGCATGGAACTGGGGGAGAAGCCGATGGTGGTCGCCACCGGCGGTTTGGCCAGGCTGGTGGCCGCGATGGGGGCGCCGATCAAGCGTGTCGACGCGGACCTGACGCTGAAGGGGTTGCGGATTATTCACGAATTGAATAGTTAGACAGTAAACGGTACGGTCACCGGGACGGCGGCCGACGGCAATCTTCCTTGAGGTGATATGGAAGATTGCTGTTGACAGGATACAGGGGTGCGCGTATTTCCCTGTTTGCTGTTTGCTGTCTACTCGAAAGAAATGGTTCGAATCGGTGAAATAGAAAGCAAGGAGAGAACGGAACGGGAGAAAAGGAAGCGTACCGTGCGGCATGTTCTGCGCATGGCATCGCCTCCTCTCCTGCTTCTCTGTGGTTGCGTTCTTCTCATCGGCGGTCTGTGGCGGAACGCCGGCATGGTATTGATCCTGTGTTCTTATGTGGCGTTGTTCTTCGCTTTTAGCTACTACGACCGCCGCAATATGCGTGGCTGGCGCGGCGTCCTGCTGCGCCGCCTGGACCTGCGTGAGTCCCTGGCGGTGCTGGGGGTGTTGGTCTTTCTTGCGCTCCTCTATTTCCTGTCCTATTTGCGCTCGCCCGGGGGCGCTTTTGAGGCACGCCTGCTGAGCGCGGTCGAGGCGGGAGGTGTCATCTCGCCGCCGGGATACCTGCCCGTGCTCTTCCTGGCGCGCCTGCTCGGGGGGATGCTGTGGTTTTTGGGAACGGGCACGGTGGTCCTGGTGTTCTCCACGCTGTTGACCCTGAGCGGCGTACTGCTGGTGTATCGATTGACCGGGAAGGCGCTGGGTTACTATCGCCGGGGAGCGGCGGGTGGGGACGACAGTTCAGGATTCCTCCCCATCTTCGTGGCCCTTCTTTATGCCGGCTCACTGGCACAGTGGGGGCAGGCCGGCACAATATCCGGACTTTTCCCGTCCTTCGCTGGTCTGCTTATCCTGGTGATGTTCTCCATTGTCCTTGCCCTGGAAAGAGGGGCGGTGCGGGGCGAGGCGGGACAGGGGTTCGTTTCCCGGGGCGGCTTGCTGTTGTCCCTGGGCGTGCTTGCCGCTTGCGATGTCCGGCTCGGCTTGATAATGGTCGTCGTTCTGCTGTGTTTCTTCACTACGGCTCAGGAGAAACCGTTCTTCAGTAGGCGCTTACTGCTGGTTGTTTCCCTGGCGCTGGGTTTCGGCCTGTCATTGGTCGCTCTGTCCGCGACGGGTTCGGAGGGAAGATTCATCGATTACCGCCGCTTCGCCTCGCCCCTGGCTTACTGGCTGAGTCCCCTGGTCGGCGCCTGGACGTTCTCCTCACCGTTGGATTGGGGGGCGGTTCCCAAGAACGTAGCGTACGACCTGGTAGGGATCGGCAACGAACTCAACCTGCTCGTCAGCTGGGCGATCATACCCGGCATCATCCTCTCGCGGCGCCTGCTTCCAAACTACGCCTTCTCCCTGCTGGGAGGGCTGGTCTTTCTCCTGTTGTTTGCCCAGCTGGGCAGGGGCTTCCAGGGGTATCACCTTCTCTTCATTGGGCCGTTTTGTCCCTTGCTCGCGCTCGGCTTGGCCCTGGTACTGCGGCACCTGGAGAGACGGCTGACCGCCGCCGGCGACAAGATGCCGTCCCCCTGGCGTTCATTTTTTCGCCGGCGGGCGCTGAAAGTCTTCTTCTCCCTGGTGCTGCTGGCGGTGATATTGACTCCTCTGCCCGGGCGCTATGAGACGCTGAGGGAGAGAAGGGCCGGCCTGCTCGTGGAATATGGGCGACGCCTGCTGGCAAGCCTGCCGGCGAACGCCGTGCTCCTTTTCGGAGACGCGGCGGACTACCAGGCCTGCGTCTACCTGCAGGCCGGCGAAGGGCTTTCCCCGGGCGTTGACGCGGTCTGTGCGGACTGGTTGGCTGAACGCTGGTATCTCCGCCAGGTGATCGTCAAGCAGGAAGGGGTTCTTTTCGGGGACATCGAAAATTGGCAGGGCAGGGAGATCGCCTCGGGCATCTTGCGGGCGAACCGGGACCGTCCCATATTCATCTGTGGCTGGAGGGACCTGTCGCAGGAGGCGGATTTCACCATGGTGCCAAACCTGTATAGTGTTGCCGTGGAACGGCGGGGCGGTAAGTTCCGCCCGGACCCGGCCCTGGCCGATGTGAAGGTAAGGCTGCCTTCGGCCGACCCGGCCGCGGCGAGGCTGGGCCGTGCTTACTACCGTGGCTGGTGCGAGCTGGGTGCCTACTACGATGAAAAGGTGGACGACCTTTCACTGGCCGCCGCCTGTTATGAATCCGCGCTCAGGGTCAACGCGGCAGGGAAGACGGCGCGCAAGCTGCTCGCCGCTCTCTACAGTGACAGGGGCTTGCTGGTCGCGGCGCGGGAGAAATACCAGGAGATAGTTGAGAAGAGCCCGGGGGATATTGAGGCCCATCTCAAGCTTGCCGAGATCCACACGCGCCGCAACCAGCTGGACAAGGCGGTAGCCGAGTATGAAAAGGTGATCTCGCTGAATGACAAGCTGTCCATGGCTCATTATCACCTGGGGGAGATCTACGGGCGCAAGGAGATGGACCAGCTGGCGATGCGGGAATACCAGAAGGCGGCAGAGACGGACCCGGCCAATGTCGGGGCGCATCTGCAGTTGGGTCTGCTTTACAAGAAGCACGAGAGTTATAAAGCGGCCACGGCCAGTTTCCAGGAGGTACTCCGCCTGGACCAGGACAACGCCCAGGCGCAGGAAGAACTATGGGAGATATACAACATCCAGTAGATGATACGCAGGCGCCTGCGCCCCTTGCGGACGCCCCCTCCCCCTGTTTGCCTCTTGGCAAACAAGCGGGCGGGCTGGGGGCGAAGGCGGGGAGATGGCCGACGGCGCTTTTTCTCGCGGCCCTGGCGGCGGCGATCATCGCCGCGCTGGTCTATGTTTCCACCACGCCCCCGACCATCCACGCTGACGACAGCGGCGAGACGGTGACCGGATGCTACCGCCTCGACGTGCCTCATCCGCCGGGCTATCCGCTTTTCTCCCTGCTGGGACGCCTCTTCTGCTTTTTGCCCCAGGGCTCCCTCGCCTGGCGGGTGAACTTGCTTGCCGTCCTGCTGGGCGCGGCCACTGTCTTCATCGTCGTCTTTCTGATATGCCGCCTTGTCTCCAGGTTGGCGCGGCAAGGTGAAGTGGGCGGCACGGCCGTCGCCCTGCTCGCGGCGACGGGCGGGTTGATCTTTGCCTTCTCGCGCAACTTCTGGCTGCAGAGCACGGGCGCGAAGGGAGGGGTGTATACGCTCAACACCGTGTTGCTGGCGGCGTGTTTTCTCCTGTTGCTGGGCGCCAGCGCTGCCGTTGAAGATAGCCGACGCAGGGATAATTGCCTCTGCCTGCTCGCCTTCCTGCTCGGCGTGGCCATGACTAACCACCTGCCGAGCGTGCTGGTTTTCATCCCGGCTTTCGCGCTCGGCGTGCTGCTGCTGGGTAAGCCGCGCCTGCCCCGAACCAGTGCAGACACGCAGTCACAGTCCGGTGAGGGCACGGTTCGGGGCCTGCTAAACACGCGGGTATTCCTTCCCGACTTCGTGCGCAAGATACTCTTGCTGGATCTACTCCGCCTGCCGCGCCCGAAGCTGATCGTGCTGTTGGCACTGTTCTTCCTGCTGGGGCTCAGCGTCTACCTTTATCTTCCCCTGCGCGCCGCGCAAGGCCCGCCCATAAACTGGTATTCGCCGACAACGCTGGAGCGCTTCATGGACGTGATCATGAGGCGGCCTTACTTGGAGGGAGAGA
>CBDVCL010000070.1:0-8573 GCA_965372475.1 uncultured bacterium
TCGAGGCGGAGAAGTTCTCAAGCAAGCCGCCTTTCCCGACCTTTGCGGACGGGCATAGGGAGATAGTGCTGTGCGAGGCGATTCTCGAGAGTCATAGGAAGGGGAAGTGGGTGAAGGTTAAAGGGGGAAGGAGAAGTAAAAAGTAAAAAGGAAAAAGGAAAAAGGAAAAAGGGTAAAGGGTGAAGGATGAAGGGTAAATGGTGAAAAGAGCAGTAGTGGCGTCCCTCTGCGGGCGCCACCCGCCGAAGGCGGGGTGTGTAAGAAGTAAGAAGGAAAAAGGAAAAAGCAAAAAGGAAGAAGGAAGCTGGTTAGCATAAATGTCAGAAGGACAAGATACAATAGTAATTAGATGAGCCAGGTGAATAGACCGGAACTGAATACGTTCCTCAAGGCATTGGCCAAGGTGTGCGAGGAGAACCTGCTGGCGCCGAAGTGGGTGATCGCGCCGAACCGACGTGTTGGTTACCAATGGCTAGACGCTGTGACGCGCGCGATGGGAAAGGTCTTCAACGCGAGGGTAACCACCTTGAACAGGTTGGCGCTGGCGTTGAGTGCGAAGAGAATGACGGAGAAAGGGGTAGCGACGCTGAGGACCAGGGAATCCGAGGCGATAGTGGCAGGCCTTCTCGTTGAGTTGGCCGCGAAGGGGAAGGGTTATATTTCCCAGCTAAGGCTGAGCTTGTCCCTTGTCTCTGGTATCCATTCTACACTTAATGACCTGCGGCTTAGTGGCGTAAAGGCGAAAGACCTTGTCGCGAGCAGGTTCGAGACCCCGGAGAAGGCGGCGGAAATATCGTTTATCTTGAAGGAATATGAGAGAGAACTGGAGAAGCGTGCGCTGGTCGACAGGGCAGGGGTCCTCAACATGGCAAGGGAAGCATTGGTGAAGGGCGAGGGGCTGCGGCAAGGGACACTGGTAATAATACCTACCGACATGGAATTAAAGGGGCTGGCAAGGAAGCTTTGGGAGGCGATTCCCGCCGAGGCGCGGGTAGAGTTACCCGTAGATGAAGCGCCGGTTGACGATGCGAAGGAAATAAGCAACGCGCGCTTGTTGGGCAGAATAGTAGCGCCCGCCGAGGCGCCTGCGCCGAAGCGGGACGGCACGGCGACGATGTTCCGCGCCACGGGCGAAGTGAACGAGGTGCGCGAGGTGCTGCGCCGTTGCCTGGAGGCGAAGCTGCCGCTGGACGAGATGGAGATCGTTTGCGCGGACGAAGAAAGCTACGTGCCACTGATATACGAGACGATATGGCACCTCTTTCCTGATGCAGAGGAAGCTCCCGTGACTTTCGCGCGAGGCCTTCCATCCTGGTACTACCGCCCTGCGCGCGCCCTGATGGCTTGGCTTGCCTGGCAGAGAGGCGGCTGCGCCCAATCGGTGCTGGCGAGGATGGTGGCTGAGAAGCAGTTGCGTTTAGAGGGGGCGTCGGCAGGTGATTACGACCGTCTCGCCTCGAGATTGCGCGCCCTGCGCATTGGCGCGGGACGGGACCGTTACTTGGAGGTGGCCGACGCGGCGATAAGCGATCTGAAGGGCAGGCTGAAGGAAGGCAAGGGAGTTGGCGGGGAAGAGGGACTAACCGCGCAGGAACGGGAGCGCATGGCAGGAGCGCTTGCGGATCTGGTCAGTCTTCGAAAGATGCTGGACGAGTTAATATCGTGTCTTCCCGGAGAGGAAGCCTCGTCCGCAGAAACGCTTGACTGCGCGGCATCGTTCCTGGAGAAGATCGCCAGGCGCTCGGGGAAGATGGACGAGTCCGTGGTGAAGGGGCTGCTCGCGGAGACTAGGGAGATGCGCGAGTGCCTGGCGCAGAGCGGCGATGCCGGGTTGGATGCGGCCGGTTGGCTGGACGAGCTGGCGAAGACGACGCGTATCGGCGGGCTTGGCCCGCGTCCCGGCAGACTATACGTGTCGAATATCGAAACGGGAGGGCACAGCGGACGAAAGCATCTCTTCGTGGTAGGACTGGACGACGCGCGATTCCCCGGGGCGGGTCTGCAGGACCCTTTCCTGTTGGATGGTGAGCGGCAGGGGCTTGCGGAGGACATTCCTCTCGCCGCCGTGCGCCTGCAACAGCGGACGCTGGACCTGGCGCGACTCTTCGCGCGCCAGCGGGGGAAGGTCAGCTTAAGTTTCTCCTGCCGCGACCTCTCTGAGGACAGGCAGCTTCAGCCGTCCCCAGCGTTCTTCTCCGCCTTTCGCATACTTTCGGGCAAGCACACAGCCGGACTCGAGGCAATGGACGAATGGCTGGGAGGGAGTGTGTCTTTTACGCCGCGCGACGGAAAGCTGGCACTGGACGGGCGGGAATGGTGGTACTGGCGTCTCTTGGCGGCAGGGAAGCCCGGCAACGCTGTGCAAGCCGTGGCAAGGCACTACCCGTCACTGGGAGCGGGGATGAGAGCTCGCGCGGCGCGCATCAGTGACAAGCTGACCGAATACGACGGTTATGTTCCCGAAGCGGGCAAGTTGCTCGACCCGTCGAGCAAGGAAGGGAGGCCGGTCTCGACGAACAGCCTGGAGAAGCTGGCGAAGATCCCCATGGACTTCTTCTTCCACTACGCGCTGGGTATAGAGCTGCCACGGGATAACGAGGTGGACCCAGGGCAATGGTTGGATCCTCCGACAAGAGGAAGCCTACTGCACGCCGTCTTCAGGGATTTCACTCGCTGCCTGGTGGAGAGAAAAGAGAAGGCGGATTTCGAAAAGCACCGGGGGACGCTGTCAAAGATCCTGGAGAAGCATGTGCAGCGGTACAGGGGCGCTATCCCGCCCCCGGGAGAAGATGTCTTCCGTTACGAGCGGCGTGAGCTTGAGCGGATAGCGATGGTCTTTCTCTACCTGGAAGAGGAGCAGAGCATCGAGGGCGAGCCGCTTCACAGTGAAGTGGCCGTGGCAATGGAACCGGAAGGCAGCGGCACGCCCCTGGACAGGAAGGATCCCGTTGAGCTAAGCCTGCCCAATGGAATGAAGATAACGGCGCGGGGCAAGATCGACCGCCTGGATGCGCTGGGGGCTACCCGTTACCACGTTTGGGACTACAAGACGGGCAAGCTAAGGGGCGGGGAGAGTGAGCTTTACTGCCAGGGGCGGCGCCTGCAGTGCGCGCTCTACCCGATGATGGCGGCGCGTTTGCTGGAGGAGAAGGGAATCAAAGCGTCGAAGGTGGGCGCGGGATACATACATCCGGCGCACGGGGAGAACGGGGAGAGGGTGTCCTGGCAGGCAGAGCAGTTGGCCGATGCCGGCGCGGTGATAGCACAGCTGTGCGAGCTGATAGCATCGGGGTGTTTCATATTTACCGAGGATGAGAGCAGGGATGTCGTGTATAGCGATTACCGCGCGGTATACGGCGACGCGGCGGAGCTGGCCGCGGGCGTGCGCGCGAAACTGGCCAATGCGGCGAACAAGGCACTGGAACCTTTCCGCCTCTTGCGGGGCACCGGTGACGAGGGCAAGAATGGCAAGCGGCGATAAGAAGAAGCTCCCCGACCAGGAGCAAAGGGATAAGATTCGCAAGTTGCTGGACGCGACCATGCTGGTGGAGGCCGCCGCCGGGACCGGCAAAACGACAAGCATGGTCGGCAGGATGGTGGAGTTACTACGGCACGACAAGTGCCGCGTCGGCCAAATGGCAGCGGTCACCTTCACGCGCAAGGCGGCGGCAGAAATGCGGGGCCGCTTCAGAATAGCGCTGGAAGGGGCCGCGGCAAGTTCCAGTGGCGAGGAGAGGGAAAGGCTTCTTGCGGGGATAGGTGACATCGACCGATGCTTTATCGGCACGATCCATTCCTTCTGTGCTCGCCTGTTGCGGGAGCGGCCGATCGAGGCTGGGGTCGATGTTTCCTTTAGAGAGATAGAAGAGGACGAGGACGATCAGATCCGCGAGGAGGCATGGCAGGAATACTGCGCGAGAATGCTGGCGGAATCGGGCGGAAGGATGGCGGAGCTGGACAGGCTCGGCCTGCGGCTGAGCGAGCTGGGGGGTTCGTTTCTCAAGTACGCGGACTACCCCGATGTGGACGAGTGGCCTCTGCCTCACAAGCAGGGGGAGCCTGATGTTGGGGAGACGGTGAAGAAGCTGAGGAGTTACCTTGAGCATATGAAGGAACTGGCGGAGGCGTTCAACGTAGAAGGGGGCAAGGGCGACACCTTGATGCCCGCTTATCGCAATCTCCCCCACATGGCAAGATTGTACGGCCTGGGCGAGAGGAATACGAATGCGCTCATACGCCTGCTGGTGATGATGAACAAGCAGGCAAAGGTCACGCCAACGAAGTGGATGGCGGACAAGAAGCAGTCCCAGGAGATGGCCGACAGGGAAAGACAGCGTTGGGAAGGCTTCAGGCAAGAAGTGACGAAGCCATTCTTGGATGCCTGGTATCGGCTGCGTTATCGCCTGGTGATGGGGCTATACGAAGAGGCGGGGGAGATATACGACAGCCTGCGGCGGGAACGTGGCGTGCTTAACTTCCAGGACCTGTTGATGAGCGCTTCGAAGCTCCTCGCGGATAAGGTCGCGGTTAGGAAATACTTCCGGAAACGCTTCACTCATCTGCTGGTAGACGAGTTCCAGGATACGGACCCGATCCAGGCGCAGGTGATGCTGTATCTCACGGCGCAGGACGCGGCGGAGCCCGATTGGCGCAAGTGCAGGCCGAAGGCCGGAGCGCTGTTCGTGGTGGGAGACCCCAAGCAATCCATCTATCGGTTCCGCCGCGCTGACATCGTGACGTATGATGATGTGAAGGGAATGATCAAAGCGGCGAAAGGTGAGGTGGTCAACCTGACCGCTAATTTCCGCTCCGTGGGCAAAGTGATAGACTGGGTGAATAGCTCGTTCGAGGGAAGGTTCCCGAAAGGGGGCAGTCGCGAGGCGCCCGAATACGTGGCGTTGACGAAGGGCGGCAATAGCGAGGAGGAAGATGTGCCTGGGGTACAGGTGCTAAGGCCGGCCGAGCACCCAGGGGATAGGAACAAGATCGCCGCCTGGGAGGCGGATGTCATCGCGCGCACGATCCAAGGGGCGATAAAGGGGAGGATGCGGGTGCCGCGCAAGAAGCGGGAGTTGGCAAAAGGTGTGGCGGAATACGCGCAGCCGGGTGACTTCATGGTGATAACCTGGAAGCGAGAGAGGCTTGACGTCTACGCGCGGCGGCTTGAGGAGTATGGCATTCCATGCCGCGTAACGGGCGGCACGCTGCTGAACGAGGTGCGGGAGTTAAGGTTGCTGCGCGACTGCCTCGCGGCGTTGGCGCGGCCTGATAACCCCGTGGCGCTGGTGGCGTTGCTGCGCGGGGAGCTTTTTGGTTTCAGCGATGTTTCACTCTACGAGTTCAAGAAGACGAAGGGCAGGTTTGACTACAATTTCACAGTGCCTGACGGTTTTGCGGAGTTTGGGGATGCATTCAAGCGATTGAGGCAATACCACGCCTGGACGCAGAAGATGCCCCTTGTCTCCGCACTGGAGCGGATCTGCGGCGAGCTCGGGTTGGGGGCGCTGGCGGCCACGGGGGAAAGGGCGTCAACGGATGCCGGGAGTCTTGCCAAGGCGCTGGAGGTGCTGCGCGGCAGGCACGAAGAAAACTGGAGCCTGGGCAGTGTCGTGGAGCAGATAGACAGGATTGTGACGGGGGAAAAAGAGAAGCACGATGGCATGGAGGCGTTGGCGCCTGAGAGGCAGGCGGTGCGCGTGATGAACCTGCACCAGGTGAAGGGGCTGGAAGCGCCAATAGTCTTCCTCGCGGACCCCACGGGCGCGCCAAAGAACGAGGGGAGGATAAGGATACACATTGACCGTTCCGGGGACAAGACCAAAGGCTACATGGTGATAGACAGCGAAAAGGGAGCGGTGGCCCTGCCGCAAGCATGGGATGAACTGGCAGAAAGGGAGCTGGCGTTCCTGGAGGCGGAGAGGACACGCTTGCTCTATGTCGCGGCGACTCGGGCGGGGAGAATGCTCGTGATCAGTCAACGGTTACAACTCAAGGGCAATAACCCCTGGGACACGTTCTCGGTAGACCTGGAGGGAAGAGAAGCGCTTGCGGACCCGGGCAAGGCAGAGCGGGGCAAGGGTAAGCGTGGTACTCCTGTGGGGGACGATGAGTATATGCCTGCCCTCAAGCAGAGGCAAGAGGCGCTGGGCCTAACAGCCCAAGACACCTACTGGGCAGGCGGCGCAAAGCTGCACGCTATGGGGGGCAGCAAGCCTGATGACTATACGGGCGCCGCTGACGGTGAGCACGGCACGGAGTTCGGTACGGCAGTACACTTGTTATTGCAGATGGCCGCGGAGAAGAAGGGGAGCGACCTCGCGGCCATGGCGAAGGGGATAGTCGAGGACCTGGATCTGGACGCTTCGCTTGCGGCAGAAGTCGTTAAGGCAGCGAACGCCGTGCTGGGCTCTACCATGTGGACTAGGGCAGGCAAGGTTGATTCATTGATGAGCGAGACACACTTCCAGGTGGCACTGGAGAAAGATAAAAAAACGGTAGTGGTGAGGGGAATCGTGGACCTCGCCTTCAAGGAGCGGGATAGCTGGGTGCTGGTGGATTACAAGACGGACAAGGGCGAGGTCGGCAAGCTTGCCGCGAAATACAGGCCGCAACTGGAGCTCTACCGCAAGGCCTGGGAGCAGTGCACGGGTGAGAAGGTCAAGGAGCTGGGATTTTATTTCACCGCGGCGGACGAGTATCGTACTGTAGAATAGGGTTACACGGTAGCAAGGTGGCAAGGTTGCAGGGAGAAGAATCATGGCGAGGCTTCGAATCGTGCTCGTAGGTATGGTGGTGTTGCTGTCCACGGGCTGTTCCAGCGTGAGGATAAACGACGAGTACGCGCACCTGGTGACGGACGAGGTGAAATATGATATCTGTACCGTGACTACGATCAACAGGAACACGACCAAGGATTCCACGCCGGACGAGGAGATCGCTTTCGAGGTGGCGTGCAGGATGGAAGGGCTATTGCTGGACTACGAGGAATTCGCGGGGGCCAGCGTGGGGAAGGTCAAGAACGAGAAGGGCAGGAAGCTGGTGGTTGATAGCTTTGCGGGGCTGGACAGGAACGAGTTGGGGAACAGCGTGGTCTCGAAGCCGCTCGTGGCCCATTTCAGGGAGAAGGGAACGGGGACGCTGTTGCTGTTGATAAGGCACGACGGCTTCTATAGGAGCGGCGGCAGCCGCGCGCTCGGGCTTTTTGCCGGCCTCGTCACCAGCGGCGCCAGCGGCGGGCACGTCACCTATTCGCAATACTCGGCGCTGTCTATGTTCGAGTTCTGCCTGATCGACGAGAAGAGCGGACAGGTCATCGCTTATGACGGAGAGGCAAAGGAGACCGACCCGCGGGGGCAAGGCAGGCTGGCGGCGTGTGTGAGGTCGGTCGTGAAGGGGATTGAGCAGGTGAGGGAGAAGGGGAGGGAGTAGTTTCGTCGTTCGTCTATCGTCGATTGTCGATCGTGGTGTGCGGTCGAGAAACAGACGATAGCCGATAGCCGATAGCTGATAGACGATATGAGTGGATTGGATATAATCATAACCGGCGCGATAGTGTTGCCCTTCCTGCTGGTGGGCTGGGTCGCCCTGCTGGGCTTTCTCAAGTACGCCAAGCTGGTGCGCTACGAGCGTTACAGCCTGCTGCACCTGCAGTTCGACCTGATGATCGCCTCCTACCTGGTCTATACCGTGCTGGTGATGCTCACGCTTGGGCTCTCTCCCACCGAGGAGATGCTGGCCGGCCTCTTCTATCCGCCCCCCCTGGTGCTGTGTGTGGCCTGGTTCTATGCCGTGAGCGGTACGCTGGTGGCCTACGGCTCGTTCCTCGAGCCCTGGCTGTTGAAGGTGAGGCGGCTTCGTTTCCGCGCCGGCGATTGGCCGCAGCCGAACGCTAGCGCGGCGGCGGGGGATAGACCGGTGCGCGTGGTATTGATGAGCGATTTCCACGCCAGCGCGTATAACAACATCGAGAAATTCCGTCGCTGGGTAGAAGCGGCGAACAAGCAGGAAGCGGACCTGATGATCTTGCTGGGAGACTTCCTGGAAGGACGGTTGATGGACGAGGAGGTGATGGAGGCGGTAAGGGTCTTAAAGGAATTAAAGGCGGAGAAAGGGGTACTGGCAATCCCGGGAAACCACGACTACGACAAGCACGCGCCTTTTGAAAAGGGGAGAAAGGATATACTGGAGCGATTGGCGGTGGAGCTTGCGCCCCAGGTCCGCTTCATCATCAACGAAGCGATGGAGTTTGAGGTGAGGGGGCGGGAACTGCGCGTGGCGGGAATGGATGACGCCTGGGGCGGCGAGCCGGACGCCGCGCTCGCCCGTGCGCGGGGCAAGGGGCTCAACCTGGTCGCGGTACATAACCCGGACGCCTTAGACAAGCTGGGGGAGATCGAGAACACGCTCCTGGTGTGCGGGCACACGCACGGGGGGCAGATCAGGCTGCCGCTTGTCGGCCAGGTGATCAAGCAACCGGACACGAAATACGGGCGGCGTTACGGCTACGGTTTCTTTGAGCTGGCGGGTAATTCCAGGTTGCTGGTGACGAGTGGGTTGGGGGTGTTGGGGACAAG
>CBDVCL010000071.1:0-8530 GCA_965372475.1 uncultured bacterium
TGCGTTACTAGTAGCGCGCAGCGCCACGGGCCCGTCCTGTTATGCGTTACTAGTAGCGCGCAGCGCCACGGGCCCGTCCTGTTATGCGTTACTAGTATTGAGTGGCTTGAGCCGCGCATACACCCAATACTCACTACTCAATACTCAATACTCACCCGTCATGCGCAAACAAGCCTGGGCCTGGTGCGGCTACGATTTCGCCAACACTATTTTCTCCGGCATCGTCGTCACCTACGCTTATTCCCTCTATCTTAACGCCGAGACCGGGTTGGACGCTCCCGCGGGCCTCGCCAACTCGCTCTCGATGCTCCTCGCCGCGCTCTCCGTTCCCCTCGCGGGTGCGCTCGCCGACCGCACGGGCAACGGGCGGCGCTTTCTCTTCCTCGCCACGGCACTGTGTTGCCTTTTCACCGGCTTGCTCGGTGCGGGAGGCGGCGTGGTCAGGCTGGTGCTGCTTTTCGTGTTTGCCAATTACTTCTACCAGGTCGGCCTCGTTTTTTACAACTCGCTCCTGCCTGCGATAAGCACGGCAAGGGAAAGGGGCCGCGTCTCCGGTTGGGGGGTCTCGCTCGGCTACGTCGGCTTCATTGCCAGTCTCCTGCTCGTCAAACCGATCGTCGCCGAACTAAGCCTCGCCGCCGCTTTCTATGCCGCCGCCTTTCTCTTTCTCTTGTGTTCCCTGCCGACCTTCCGCTACATCCCGCCGGCGGCGAAGAGCAGGCGAGTGGACAGGGCGCTTGTCGCGGAAAGCTGGCGGGGCGTGGTGGAGACGCTGGGGGTGGTAGCCCGTTCACGGCCGGCGCGGAATTTCCTCCTCGCCAAGTTCTTCTACAACGAGGCATTGAATACCATAATCGTCTTTCTCTCGGTCTATGCCGTGCGGAAAGTCGGCTTCAGCCTGGTGGAAGTAACGGGCGTGTTGGTCCTGCTCACCGTCTCCGCCGTGATCGGCTCGGCCTTGATCGGCCGGCTGGTTGACGCCTACGGCGCGCGCGCGGTGCTCACGCGGATTATCGTGCTCTGGGTACTGGTCATCCTGGGGATGATATTCCCGGTCAGCAAGCTGGTTTTCCTTGTCCTCGGTTCGCTCGCCGGGGCCCTGATGGGCGGCGTCTGGGTCAGTGACCGCATCGTTCTCATCTCCCTCGCGCCAAGGGGAAAACTCAACGAGTACTTCGGCCTCTACGGCTTGGTGGGCAAGGCCTCGGCTATCTTCGGCCCGGTTATCTTCGGCTTCACGGCTGACGCTTTCGGATATGCCTGGGCCATGGGCATGGTCCTGCTGATGTTCCTGCTGGGGCTGTTCTTCCTGCTTCTCTTCAAACGCTCATCGTCACGAGAATAGGAGTGATGGGTAGTGAGTATTGGGTACTGGGTAGCGCGCAGCGCCAAGCTCTGCTTATTGAGCTGACATAACCCAATACCCATCACTCAATACTCAATACTTGCTAAGTAAGCTTCACTCAAAACAATTGCCTCTGCTGACGCAATGTGATACCATAACCGCGCTTTCAAGCGTGGAGGGAGCTGTTTGCCCGCGAAGATAATCGCCATAACAAATCAGAAGGGCGGGGTAGGCAAGACGACTACCGCCGTCAATCTCAGTTGCGCGCTGGGCGGCCTGGGAAAGAAGGTCTTGCTCGTGGATATCGACCCGCAGAGCAACGCTACCAGCGGCCTCGGCGTCAACGCGCCGGCCGGCGCGAGCGTTTACGAACTGCTCCTGGGGGAGATCCCCTTGCAGCAGGCCCTGCTGGAGGAGGTGGCCGAGAACGTCGCCGTGGTCCCTTCCTCTACCCGCTTGACCGGGGCGGAGATAGAGTTGGTGAGCATGAAGGAGCGGGAGACCAGGCTGCGCCTGGCACTCAAGGGGGCGCGGCGCGGCCGTGAATATATCTTTATCGATTGTCCCCCCTCGCTGGGCCTGATGACCTTGAACGCGTTCACGGCCGCCGATGGCGTCTTGATCCCCATCCAGTGTGAGTACTACGCCCTGGAAGGGGTCGGCCACCTGCTCGACAACATCAACAGGATCAGGCGTTCCCTGAACAAGCGCCTCTCCATCAGCGGCGTCCTGCTGACGATGATGGACGCGCGCACCAACCTGTCACTGCAGGTGGCCGAGCACGTGCGCGAGGTGTTCGGGGACAAGGTCTTCAAGACCACCGTGCCGCGGAACGTCCAGCTCAGCGAGGCGCCCGGTTTCGGCCAGGACATCTTCAGCTATGCGAAGAAGTCAAAGGGAGGAGAAGCGTATCTCGAACTTGCGAAGGAGATGATAGAGAGAACATGATAGAGTGTGAAGCGTTAATCGTCCTTCGTGAAGCGTAAGCGGGGGAAACGCTTCACGATTCACGAGCCACGCTTCACTACTTGGAGGAGAACTATGGTAAGAAAAAAAGTACTCGGCAGAGGCATAGAGGCGTTGATACCGGCCGCGGAAACAAAGGTCACGGCCGCCGCTGAGGCGGGCGACCTGCGGCAGGTGCCCCTGGAGGAGATAGTGCCGAACCCCTTTCAACCTCGCCGCGCTTTCCCGCGCGAGGAGTTGGAGGAGCTGGCTCGTTCTATCCGCGCCAAGGGTGTGCTCGAGCCCTTGTGCCTGCGGCGGCGAAAGAAGGTCTACCAGGTTGTATATGGCGAAAGGCGCCTGCGCGCGGCGCGGCTGGCCGGGTTGAAGAAAGCGCCGGCTATCATTCGCGAGCTGGACGACCGCGAGATGTTGGAGGTCTGCCTGGTCGAGAACATACAGCGGCAGGACCTTAATCCACTGGAGGAGGCCGCTGCTTACCAGATGCTTATCAAGCGGGGCGCCAGCCAGGGCACGGTGGCCAAGCGGGTGGGCAAGGACCGGGCCAGTGTCGCCAACAGCCTGCGCCTCTTGCGTCTGCCGCCGCAGGTGAAGGAACTGCTGGATAGCGGCAAGCTGAGCATGGGCCACGCCCGGGCCATTCTCGCTCTACCCACCAGGGCGGCGATGATAAGCCTGGCGCGCGAAACGGTACGCAAGGGCCTCTCCGTGCGGCAGGTGGAGAGACTGGCGGGAGGCGGGCAGGGCCGCAAGAAAGCAGGCGGCAAGGGAGAGGAGATAGCGGAGATCAAGCGCATCCTGGACCGCTTGCGCCAGTCTCTGGGCACCAAGGTAGCTATCAGTTACCGCCGCGGCCGGGGAAAGGTGATTATCCATTATTTCAGTGATCAGGACCTGGAAAGGGTGGTGGAGTTGATCTGTAAGAAGTAGTTGCTTTGCCGGTCGCAAGGAGAGAATTCTATATATATGCAATTTTGAAAAACGCTTGACAGCGGCAAGGCAAAAGACTAAAATAGTAGCCGCAAATGTTGGGGGGAAGCTAAAATACAGGAGGAAGTGACGTGCCACAGACAAAAGCGGAGATCGTAAGCAGCAAGGTCAAGGAAGAGGTCAAGAGGCTGGCGCCGCACGCGATAGTGCGCGTGAGCTTTGAAGGCCACGGTGATGATGGCGCCGACATCTACATCTATGCCCCCCGCAAGCATACCGACATGTTAGCCGCTCGCGCTAAGAAGTTACGCGACAGCATGATAAAGGGTGACAAGTTCCTGACCATCAGGATACTGCCCGAAGATATCGAGAGCATGAGCGAGGAGGCGAAGAAGAAATACGGGATCGCGACGTAGTGGATCGTTCTCTGGGAACCAGTGGATAACAAGATATGCGCGGGAGATTACGGGCAGCGCTGAAACGCAAGATTACTCTCATGGTGATCAACCATGACGGCAGCAAAGTCCGTCAGGTGAACCTCAGCCAACTTACGGTTTCCCTGTTGATCTTGCTGATGGCCGGCTCTTTTTGCTGGTCATTTTTAGTTATCAGCAAGAACGTGGACTACCGGGTCGGCCGCAGGGAACTGGCCAAGGCGCGCAAGCACCTGGAAGTATTGAGCGGCGAACTAAGCAAGCATCGCCAGAGCCTGGCCAATACACTATCTCTCGAGAAGCAGTGGCGCAAGCTGATGGCACTGAAGAAGGGCGACACGGTGATCAAGTTCACCGGCCTGGGGGGCCCCACCGAGAACGACGAGATGCAGATCAACCGCTGGCTGGAGGAAAACGAGCAGCAGTTCCGCCGGCGGGTAGAGAAAGAGCTGGACGGCCTGGCTGAGGGCGCCAGCCGGCAGGGGAAGAGTTTCCGCGCCATAGCCAAGCGCTTGGCCAAGCAAAAGTCTATTATGGAGGCGCGCCCCTGCGGTTGGCCGGTCAAGGGCTGGATAACTTCCGGTTTCGGCATGCGCGTGCATCCTATCAAGAAATCAACCCGGCCGCACATCGGCATAGATATCGCCAATGAAACAGGCACCCCTATTAGGGCCACCGCTCCCGGCCTGGTTACCTTGGCTGGTTGGACCAAGGGATACGGCCGCGTAGTCATCATCGATCACGGCTACGGCTGGTCTACCCGCTACGGGCATCTCAAGTCTTTCCGCACCAGGGTGGGGCGCCGCGTCGAGAGGGGGGAAGTGGTCGGCCAGCTCGGTGACAGCGGCGAGAGTACCGGGCCGCACCTGCAATACGAAGTGCGCAAGCACAACGTGCCCCAGGATCCGGCCAAGTACCTGGAGCGGAAGGCGGGTTTGTAGTTGTGCGAACTGAGTTGCCAACGACGAACGACGAGCGACTAAGGACAGCGTTAAGGTAACGCCATGAAAATCGACACCATAGTCGGCAAGGAGACTAGGGTCAAGGGGGACATCAAGAGCAGCGGCGCCGTGCGCGTGGACGGGCGCGTGGAGGGGTCGGTGAGCAGTGGCGATGGTGTGATCGTGGGAGAATCCGGAACGGTCCACGGCAATGTCCGCTGCAAGGAGGCCGTGGTCGGTGGCCGCATAGAGGGTAATCTCTACGTGAAGAACAAGGTTGAGCTGTTGCGGACCGCCCATGTCCAGGGAGACATAAGCTATGGGCGCCTGCTCATGGAAGAGGGAGTTCAATTCGAGGGCAGGTGCGTCAAGGATAAAGAGGCCGAAACGGAGAAAAAGAGCCGTTGGCGTGGCGCGGGTGACGCGGCTTCGTAGCGGCAAGAGGGATCCACAGATTTCACAGATTACACAGATTGGTTTTTTGAACGACTAATGAATCTGTGAAAATCCGTGTAATCTGTGGATTATTAATATTACCGCGTGCAGTAAGTAAGTCAACTTTTCGGCGTATCTTACTATTTGACTGCACCGGTAACACGGTGGATACAAGCCGAACTAACCGAATCACGGATCACGCTGATGACTCGAAGACTTGGCATATCTTACGCTGCCCGTAGTATTATGCGGCACCATTCGCTCAAGATCATCTTGCTCATCCTGGTTGCGGTCCTTCTCTGCCATCAATCCGTGGAGGCGCTTTACTGGGAGGATGATTTTCCCGGCAACGACCCCGAGAACGAATATCGCGTTCCCAAGGGGTGCGTTCTCGGTTCCGTCTGGGATAAGATGAAGCGGAGCACGGCCGGCATATCGAATTTCCTCCTCTACGGCGGCAAGGAGCAGGCGGACATGGGGCCCTCGCTGAATAAGCGCAAGAAGGGCTTGATCATCCTGAGCTGTGCCGTGATGGGAGGGGTGACGGGGGCTATCGTGGCCGTAGCCACCGAGACGGAGGGCGCCGACCGGATGGTCTACAGGGCGACGGCGATAGGGGTTGGCGTGATGTCGGGAGTGGTCGTTGGCGTGTGGGTGGTGCCGGAGAGCTTCAGCTACGATGAGCAAGCACGCTGGATCAATCCGGACATCAAAGTAAGCGCCGCGCGCCGCTGCGGTTTCCGGGCGAGTATCCTTCAGGCTGAGTTTTAGGTAGTGGGTTGCTTTGGTTTGCGGAAGCTGCAAAGGGAAATCTGTGAGATCTGTGTAATCTGTGGATTAACATGGGCTGAGGACGATGAGATGTTGAGACATTTACAGCTAAAGGCCCCATGGTCTTTTTTGTTTCTGATGTTCTTCCTCTTTGGCTGCGCCGGCGCGGAACGGCGGCAGGCGCCGCTGCCCGGGAAGAGCGAGGTACAGGACGAGAGGGCCTTGATGCATTACGCGCGCGGCAAGATGGCGGCGAAACTGGGAGATCACGGGCGGGCCGCGAGCGAGCTCCACAAGGCCCTGGCGTATGCTCCCGGGTCGGCCAGTATCGCGCGGGCGCTGCTCGCCAGCCTGGGCGATGTCACGGGCAGCGAGGAGATGATCGATTCCGTCGCGGCCGCCCTGGCCGGGCGGGAGGACACCGCGATATTGCTGCAATTGGGAGAGGCCTACTGGAAACAGGGCGGCATCGAGAAGGCGCGGCACAGCTACGAACTGGCCCACCGCCTCGAGCCCAAGATGATGGAGCCCCTGTTTTACCTGGGCTTCGTGTCTCACGAGCAGGGCCGCTACGGAAAGGCGGCGAAATACTATCGCCGTGCGATGCGGGTCGATGGCGAGGAAAGCGCCGAGCTCCATTACTACCTGGCTCTCTCCCTGGAACGGATGGAGCTGCACAAGCTGGCCATTGATAGTCTGTTGAGCGCCCTGCGCCTGGTCGTGGGGGATTTCGATATCTATTACCACCTGGCATATAATTACGAGCGGCTAGGCGAGATGGCGAAGGCGGCCGAAGTCTACCGCAAATTGTTGGTGCTGCGGCCGGACGAGGTGAGAGTGCGCCACCGCCTCGTGCGGATATACTACGACAGCAAGAAGTGGCCTCGGGCCATCGCCGAGTTGACCTGGCTTATCGGGCAGAGCCCTGATCAGTTGGCACTGCGTGCCCGGCGCGGTCAGGCTTATTATTATAACGGTGATTACGCGAGGGCGGCGGCTGATTTCAGCTATGTGACGGCACGGGATCCCGACGATACGGAGACGCGTTTTCGCCTGGGAGTTACCCTGGAGACTGACGGACATGTCGAGGCCGCGGCGGCGGTCTATCAGCGATTGCTGGAGGAAGGGGTGGAGAAGACCGAGGTGCTGGTGCGGCTGGCCTTTGTCTACCAGAAACTGGAGCAGGAGGGTAAGATGGTCGCCGCGCTGGAGGCGGCGGTGGAGCTGTCCCCGGACGATACGGAGATCCGCCTCTTGCTGGCCCACGCTTATTCCTTCTCCGGGCAACTGGAGAAGTCGGCGGCAGTCTATGAGGATCTAAAGCGGCGCGACCCGGACAACGAGGATGCCAGGTACAACCTTGGCGTCGTTTACGACAAGCTGGGTGAGGCGGAACGGGCGACGGCCGAATTTCGGCAGGTGATCCGCATCAACCCCAAGAATGCCGACGCCTACAACTACATCGGCTATACTTACGCGGAAAAGGGCATAAAGCTCGACGAGGCGATTCGGCTGATCAAGAAGGCCTTGCGGCTTGACCCCGGCAACGGCCTCTACCTTGACAGCCTGGGCTGGGCTTACTACCGCAAGGGCCGGTTGAAGAAAGCGGAGAAGGAGATCGTGCGGGCGATTTCCAGCATTGCGGGGTCGGGGGAAGCGGACGCGGTGATCTATGAGCACCTCGGTGACATATATTACGGGCGAGGCAAGGAAAGTGAAGCCCTGGTGGCATGGACGCGGGCCCTGGAGCTCGACCCGGGGAACGAGGCGTTGAGAGAGAAAGTAGCGGACGGGAAACCGGAGGCGGGACCACTTGCTGATTGAAGCCCCGGCTAAGATCAATCTTTCCCTGAACGTGGTCGGCCGCCGGCAGGACGGATACCATCTGCTCGAGACGGTGATGCAGACCATAGGCCTCTATGACCGCCTCGAGATAGGGCAGGCGGAAGGGGAGCCGGTGCTGAGCTGCCGGCCCTCAGAGCTGGAAGGGGAGCATAACCTCGCCCTGCGGGCCGCGCGGCTTCTGCGCCAGGAATACAACGTGGATAAGGGTTGCCGCCTGGAGCTGGTGAAGGGCATACCGGTGGCCGCGGGGCTGGGCGGGGGCAGCAGTGACGCGGCGGCGGCCCTCACCGGCCTGAACGAGCTCTGGCAGCTTGGCCTGGAGACGGCCGACCTATCGGCCCTGGGGGCGCGTCTGGGCAGCGATGTTCCCTTTTTCATAGAAGGCGGCACTGCCTTTGTCGAGGGCCGGGGCGAGGTGGTAAAGCCCCTGCCGCCCCTGCCGGCGACCAGCCTCGTCCTCGTCGGGCCGGATCTTCCTCTCAAGACCGCCGATGTCTATGCTGCGGGTGATTTTGCCTTGACAGAAAAAAAAGGAAGTGCTAAATTGCTTGCGCAGGAACTGGAAAAAGCCCCGCAGCAGGTGGTAATCGAGCCGAAATCCTCCCCCGGGGTTGGCGAAGGACGGAAGCTGGATATCGCGGAGTTCTTGGTCAATGACCTGGAAAGCGGGGCTTTTGCTTTACGCCGGGAACTGGGGGAGCTGAAAGAGGAGTTAGTCGCCGTTTGCGGCAGGGGCGTGTTGATGAGCGGCAGCGGCGCCACCTTTTTCGTGCTCTGCCGCGACAGGGCGGAAGCGCAGGAGAAGGCGGAGTTGCTGGAGAAGGCGGGACATCACACGATCATCGCACGTACGTTGTGATTCG
>CBDVCL010000072.1:0-8490 GCA_965372475.1 uncultured bacterium
CAGCCGGGGCGGGCCATGGCCTGCGGGGAAAAGCTCATCGAGGCGGAGACCGTTGCCGGCGGCATAGCCAAGGCGAGCAAGGATTATGACCTGGTGGCTATCGGCGCCACGGAGGAGCCCTATTTCCGCAAACTCCTTTTCGGCAAGATTCCCGAGAAAGTCGCGCGATTTTCGCCCTCCTCGGTGCTGGTGGTAAAGGAGTTTGAGGGCAGGGCCAAGCACATCGTAAAGAAGGTGATCGGCTAGAGGACAGTATGCCCGCCAAGATACCTGTGATCCTTGATACTGATATCGGCGACGACATCGACGACACTTGGGCGCTGATCCAGATGCTGCACAGCCCCGAGCTGGAGCCGCTTCTCATCACCACCGGCACCGGCAACACGCGGCAACGCGCCGCGCTCGTAGCGCGCCTTTTGGAAATAGCCGGCCGCACCGAGATCCCCATCGCTTTCGGCGCGGGGGATGATTCCTGCAACTGCAATCAATCCGCCTGGGTAAAGGACTATTCGCTTCACAGTTACAAGGGCAAGGTGCACGGGGACGCCGCGCAGGCCATTATCGATAGCGTCGAGGCCAGCCCCGTTCCCGTCACGCTCGTATGCATCGGCCCCCTGCCCAACATCGGCGCCCTGCTGGCGAAGGAACCTGACATCGCCAAGAAGCTCAGGTTCGTCGGCATGCACGGCAGTGTGCGTGAGGGGTACGCGCCGGGCTCGGCGCCTCAAGCCGAGACCAACGTCAAGGTCTGCACCCCGGATTGCCAGGTGGCCTTCAAGGCCGATTGGGATATGACCATCACGCCGCTTGACACCTGCGCGCGGGTGGCGCTTGGTGGCGAATTATATCAGAAGATCTATAAGCACGGCTCGCCCCTGGTCAAGGCCCTCTTGGAGAATACCGCACACTTCCTCAAGCACGCCGACTGGATCAAGCAAGTGGATATCACAAAAGGTACTTCGACCTTGTTTGACTGCGTTGCCGTTTACCTTGCCCACGCCGAGGAGTTCCTGGAGATAGAGGAGCTGAATATCACCATCAGCGATGACGGTTTCACGAAGATAGACCCCGCCGGCAAGCTCGTCCGCTGTGCCATGAAGTGGCAGGACCTTGAAGGGTTCAAACAGCTCCTGTGCGAGAGGATTATTTCCGATTGAGGATGGATCGGCAGGCGTGTATAATAGGAGCAACTAGTGGGGTGAATGATGAACCGTAGAGCTATTATATCTCTCGTCCTGACTGTCTTGATAGTATTTGCCTGGGGCTGTGCCAGGCACAAGACTCCTGTTTCCCCCTTTGCTCCTGTTTTTACCTTGTCTGCCACTGTAACGATCATTCCCTCTGATACCGTAAGTCCAACGGTCACCTATACGCCGCTGGACACGCTGACGCCGACCCAGACGCCTACTTATACCATCAGCTATACTCCCAGCCATACACATACCTATACCCTTACTCCTACCACGCCGCCTGCCCGCTATGTGTTCGTGCCCGGCGGAGGTGCTGGCGTCGCGAAGGTCTGGTGGTGTGATGTATTTGACTATGACGCGGCGAATGAGTTGATGCTTTCGCTACAAACCAATTACGGCGCGGGTTATCCTTCTTATTACTCTATGGCGGTTATCGTTTACATCGTTCCTGCCTACACGGATTGTGGGCAGAAGGACTACCTTTACCCTAACGGTTGCGCGCCGATGCCGAACGCGCCTGTCGTGGATATGTCGCTCTTGAAAGCCATGGCTAAGACCATGATCAACTGGGAAGGGACCGGGACCGCCTACGACGGTAGGACCCCGCCTATCGAGGGCTTCTTCTTTGCATATGATGATTTTGACTATCCACCCGACGCCAAGAGCGACATGCAGGGGCGCATGGACGCCTATGCGGCGATAATGGGCGCGGAGCCGCCGCCCGAAAGCACCTTCATTTACGTTGATACTACGGACGGCGCCGTCCCCGCGGGGGACAAGAGCAATTACCCCACTATTGATTTGAGCCAGGCCAAGTTACGGGGGCACATCGTCATAATGGGTGATGCCGACATGAATGCCAATGAAACCCAGGGGTATAGTCCCGCCATAGATATGCAGGCGCCTCCCGGCAACGGCGCGGGAGACGTGCCTTGGGCCCCCGCCTCATCTGCAAACAGGAAGCCGAACATAAACGGCCTCCTCTACGTACGGGGGGATTTTGGTTGGGCTGGCGGTCCGGTTATCTACGGGGCTGTCATTTGCGATGGAGCATTCGATGCAGCAGGCGGCATCGAAGTCTGGTACCGCTACGATTTCCCCTACACGGGCGTCTCGGAAGGGCCGTAGCTACGGACGGAATCTTGAAGAAAGGGGCTCCGACGGGAGCCTTTTTTCGTGCGGCGGCTCATTGATAGCGAGTAGAAGATCAAGAACGATGATCTTGGTCTGTTTCTCCCGGCGGAGAAGCTTCCGCGCCTGCCGCGAGGATTCCGCGGCATCCGCGAGACGAAGTAACCTATTACGGAAAAGAGGAAATATGGTCAGAAACAAGTTTACGGCTCTGATGCTAACGCCCCTGCTCTTGTCTTGCGCGTTGGCGCTGGCGGCGGAAGGGGAAGCGGCCAACGTCTCGATATTCAAGTGGGTTCTTGGCATCATAATCATCGTTGGCGTGGCCAGGGTGATAATGAGGACGATGAAGCGCTAGGGCAGGGGCGGACCTGGCCGGCGATAGCAAGTGAGCAAGTGAAAACTGTGTCTCGGAAGGGAAGGTGGCAATGAATATGAAGAGGGTCCTCGCCCATAGCTTGCTGGGTTTGTATCTCTTTTTCATCACGCCTCTCGCCCGAGGCGAGTTCAACCTGTATCATCTCACCGACACGCACTGCTCGGCAAGCGAGCGCGCAGAGGTGAAGCAAGTGGTCGGCGCCATCAACGCTGCCGCTGACGCTGACGTGGTTGTGGTGACAGGCGACGTGGTAGAGATAGGCGCGACCGCCTACTACGAAGGATTCAAGCGCCAGTTGGCCGACGCGCTCAGCTCTCCTCTCAAGCTCTATGTCTGCGGCAACCACGAGACGGTCTGGTCAGGCGTGGGAGGCAAATACCTCTTTGCGGCGCACGCGGGCCCGCTCAACTGGTACCACGACATTGAGAAGTGGCGCATCGTCTCGCTCAACAATGCCCAGGCTGACTCGCACGGCGCTTACCTTGGCGTAAACGACCTTGCCTGGCTCAAGGGAGTTCTCGCCGAGGCGAAAGAGAAGGGGTTGAGTGTTATCGTCTGCTCGCATTTCCCTCCTACTGGTCCAGGGCACTACAGTTCCCTCGCCTACGACGAGGACCGCCTCTTCACCCTTTTCAAAGAGCACAACGTCAAGCTGTATCTTTGCGGCCACCAGCATCAGAACAACAGCTGGACGTTCTGCGGCGTGCCGGTGATGAACCTTGCCGCCACCAAGAGTGGCTGGTATACCCGCTATGCCATTGACGGGCAGGGCGTGAAGTACCAGGTGTATGAAAAGGGAACGCTCAGGAACTCAGGCACGCTCTATGACGCCAAGGGCGTCTTGGCCGGATCCCTGCGCGATTTCAGTGGCCGCGGCAAGTGCGCCGCGCCGGGCGCGGGTACGCCAAAGGTAATGCGCGGTGAAGCGAGCGTGCGCAAGCTCTACCAGGCGGCGGGCTCCTGCCAGGCAGGGGCGGCCGCCGTGGGCGGCAGCCTCGCCTTTGCCGACAGCTCCGGCAAGGGATACAAGCTGGAAGCGAGGAGCGGCAAGTTGCTCGGCGAGACAGGCCTTAGGGGCGAGGGGTCGTTACAACCGATCGCCTACAAGGGCGATTTCATCTACTTTTCAGACCACGGCGACGTGAAAGGGAAGGGCTGGCAGGCGAAGATAGTGGGAGGCATCTCTTCCCAGCCCGTCCTCTTCGCAGATAAGCTTGTGCTCGGCACGGCGCTGGGAAAGATCAAGTACCTGGACGCGGCAAGCGGCCGCGAGCTTGCTGAGTACGATGCGGGCGGCTTCCCGCTTGGCGGATTCGCCGTTGATGGCGGGCGGCTCTACTTCGCCAGCTTCAGCGGTGATATCGGCTGCCTCGACGCCAGGGGCGCCAAGGTCTGGCACCGCACCACGGGCGGCGTCTATTACAGCATGGCGCCCGCCGTTCCCGCCGTGGCCGAGAAAGTGGTCGTCTTCGGCGGGCGCGAGGACGGCACGCTTTACGCCTTCTGGAAGGACGACGGGGGGAAGGCGTGGGACGCGGACCTGGCTTTGGGCAACATCAACGTTTGCGACATACACGCTTACGGTGATTTCATCCTCGTCACGGGGTTAAGGGAGCCGGGTAACCTGCGCGCCCTGCGTGCCGCGGATGGCGTGATAGAATGGGAAGCGCCCTTGCCGTTTTACGCCTCGCGCACCTCTTTGAACGGTGCGTACCTCGCGCTGGCTGGTGGCAACGCGGCGCGCCTCGGCGTCTTCGACCTTGAGACGCGCACCATGCTTGTGGACGTGGATTTGGGTGACGACCTTATCACAGGCGCGCCGCTTTTGGCTGGTGACACCCTTTACCAGTCGACGTTGGAGGGGCAGCTCTTCGCCGTGCAGTGCCCCGCCGTCAAGGCGGGCAAGAAAGGAAGCGCTGCTTCGCGCCGCACTGGCGGGGTGGCAGCGACGAGGGCCCAGCTCGCCGCGCGTCCCCTGGATGATTTTGAAAAGGGCGTGAGCGGCAAGTGGGCCGCGTCGTGCGACAGCTATGGCGAGTCGAGCATAGAAGGGCCGGAGGCGGTCAAAGCGAAGGGCCTGGACGGCAAGCAGACAACCGTCTTGCGCGCCAGGGGTTTCATAGGCAAGAGCGCTGAGGGCAACTGGGTTTGGATGTCCATACAGATGACCGGCGCGGGGGACGTGTCCAAGAGCGTAGGCATTTCTTTCATTGCCCGTTCTGAAAAGAACAACCTGGTATACATGGCGGTGGAGGGCATCCTGGGCGGCAAAGACGTCTCGGGCACGGGCGCGGGGCCGCGTTGTTCCTTCCAGCTGGGTAAGGAATGGAAAGAGTATGTCTTCCGCTGGGCTGATTTCAAACAGCCCTCCTGGGCCTGCCCGGGCGAGAACTGCCTTGGCGCCTGGGTGCCTGACAACGTCTCGGCCTTTACCTGGGCGCCTTTGGACGAGGGCAAGGAATTTGACCTGTGGCTGGACGATGTGAAGCTGATATATGAGAAGTAACCAGGGACGGGCCATTCGATCTGTGGCTAGCGCTGAGCGAACGACTTGTCCCGCCGTAGCCCCGTAGGGCGAAGGAGGAAGTGAGTCGAAGTGCTAGCGCTGAGCGAAGGACTTGTCCCGCCGTAACCCGGTAGGGCGAAGGAGGACGTGAGTCGAAGTGCTAGCACTGAGCGAGCGACTTGTCCCGCCGTAGCCCGGTAGGGCGAAGGAGGAAGTGAGTCGAAGTGCTGGAGGATGTCAGGTTGCTGTATGAAAAGAGTGATAGCTTAGATAGAGGCAAGAGCAGACAAGTGGAAAGGAAGGCGATGAAGAAGCAAAGCGGCAGGAAAAACGAGAAGAAAGATTGTTGCCCGGGAGACGCGACCGCTTGCTGTGATGAAGCGGCAACAGTCCGGGGCGCTCGCGTCAAGCGCATCGTCTCTAGCCTCGTCCTCGTGGCGGCGGCATTGCTTATCGCTTACCAGCTCGTGAGCGACAGGCGGGCAGCCGCGCGGGCGGGTGAGACGTCATTCAACATAGGGGGGCAGGTGGCTGAGGAAGCGCAGGCCGCGGGCTTGTCCACCGTGCTCTGCGGTGAGACGCTCGATTCCCTCAAGTCGCTTGACCGTGTTGCTGCGGCTAAGGACGTAGCGTTCATCCTCCTGCCTGGCGCTGACGCCGCGGTGGACGGCAAGGTTGCGGCCGAGGTCAAGGCCATTGTCGACAAGCTCTCGGCACAGGGCAAGAGGGTAGTTGCCTTCACCATGGAGAAGGGAGCAAGTGATCATGGCCTCTTGGTCAAGAACTTCTCTGTCCAAGCTCTTC
The DNA here is from genome assembly GCA_965372475.1 of uncultured bacterium. Taxonomy (GTDB): domain Bacteria; phylum Oederibacteriota; class JAUXIB01; order JAUXIB01; family JAUXIB01; genus CBDVCL01. The sequence goes on from CBDVCL010000072.1 coordinate 6,011, forward strand.
CCGCTGTGGTCGTGCTGGGCCGGGGCTGCCAGTCTTTGGCGGTATCCGGGGAGGTGAGCGAGGAGAAACTCTTGCGCGCCTTCCTGCTCGCTTCCCGGCCGGGCTCCTCCTGCGCGCCCGGTGCGTGCGGCGCCAAGAAAAAGTAGAAGGAGAGACCGGAATGCAGGAATGGATCAACGCCGTATTGGGGTCCACGGGTTTCAGCTTCAGCGTCTTGCCGGCGGCCTTTCTCTTCGGCATACTAAGTGCGGCAAGCTCATGCTGCAACCTGGCCGTGCTTCCCGCCATTGCCGCATACTCGGGCACCCAGGCGGGCAGGAAGCGGCGCGAGGTACTGCTCGCGGGCGCTTTCTTTATGATAGGTACTATCGTCGCCCTGGCTTTCCTCGGCGCTGTGACCGCGCTGATCAGCCAGGTGCTAGCGTCGTCCCTGGGTAGATACTGGCAGCTCTTCGCCGGAGTGTTGTGCGTGGTCTTCGGCCTGCTCGTGCTTGACCTCTTGCCTTTCAAACTGCCGAAGATCGGTTCGTCCGGCGGCGCGGCGCTGGCCGGGCCCTGGGGCGCGATGCTCTTTGGCCTTGCCCTGGGAGGCGCTACCACGAGCTGTTCTGTCGGCTGCAATCCGGTACTGCTTGTGGCTTTGGGCGCCGCCGCGTTGAAAGGCCAGACTTTATGGGGCGCGGCGGTCCTGGCCATGTTCGCGCTTGGCCACAGCCTGCCCATGGCCGCAGCCATCGTCGGCCTGGGGCTGGGCGTTGGCAAGCTGGAATCCATAGCTGCTAAAGTCACCCCGGTGGTAAAGTGGGCATCCGGCATACTGCTTATCGCTGTGGGGTTCTACCTGCTGGCCACGCTGTAAGGGAGAAAGATGGGAAAAGAAAAGGGCGGGAGCGCGATGGGCTTCTTTGAGCGTTACCTCACGCTCTGGGTGGGCCTGTGCATCCTCGCGGGTATCATGCTCGGTAAGCTGGCGCCCGGGCTGGCCAGGGCCCTGGACGGCATGGCGTTCTATGTGGGCGGCGCTCCTGTCGTATCCATTCCCATCGCCATCTGTCTCTTCTTCATGATGTACCCGATCATGGTGAAGATAGACTTCGCCGAGGTATTAAAGGCCGGCAAGAGCATTAAGCCGGTGGGCCTGACCCTGTTCATCAACTGGGCGATCAAGCCTTTCACTATGTATGCCATATCTGCGTTCTTTCTTGGCGGGCTCTTCTTGGCATTCATTGGTCCGGAAGCGGTTGACCTTATAAAGATGCCACTGGGGCTTGACCTGGCCGTCGGTGCGACACACGGTGAGGGGCATGTCGTCCTGGTCGATGGAGTAAAGATGCTTGAGGTGCCGCTCTGGCGGAGTTACTTGGCGGGGTGTATCCTGCTCGGTATTGCCCCCTGCACGGCGATGGTCTTGGTATGGGGGTTCCTGGCCAAGGGCAATGACGGGCATACCCTGGTGATGGTGGCCATCAACTCGCTGGCGATGCTGGTGTTATACGGGGTCTTGGGCGGCTACCTGCTCGGCGTGGGCCGGCTTCCTGTTCCCTGGCAGGCCTTGCTCCTCTCCATCGGCATATACGTGGCCCTGCCGCTGGCGGCGGGGCTTGTTACCAGGGGCACACTGATACGAATCAAGGGGGAGAAGTGGTTCGAGGAGAAGTTCCTGCATCTTCTCACGCCGATCACGATTACCGCCTTGCTGCTGACGCTGGTGCTTCTCTTTTCCCTTAAGGGAGAAGTGATTGTCTCTAATCCACTGACCATCCTCTGGATCGCCATTCCCCTTTTCGTTCAGACGGTGCTGATATTCTCGCTTGGCTATGGATTGGCGAGGTTGATGAAATTGAGTTACCGCGACGCCGCCCCTACGGCAATGATCGGCGCCTCTAATCATTTTGAGGTGGCCATTGCTACGGCGACGATGCTCTTCGGCTTATCATCGGGCGCGGCCTTGGCCACAGTCGTCGGCGTCTTGATCGAGGTGCCGGTGATGCTGATGCTGGTGAAGATATGTTTGCGCACGAAAGGCTTATTCAAGTAACTGAAGTAAATGCGGTAACTGCGGGACTAACTGCGGTAACTGCGGGACGGTCCGCAGCTGATTCAGTCAGGTGGAAGATGCCCTGCGCGGCTGGAAAAGATGGTGGTTTTACGAGAATAGCGAGGTGGGATGCGAGTGCGCGTCACGTTTTGTTATTCGCGAGCGCACTCAGGCACTGCTGATGGAAGGATAGCGTCTTTGGCCGGGACTGCTAGGCCAAGCCCAGGAGTTGCTTAGGGTTGATCTGTTCGCTGTCGATGATTGCCGCCCCTTGGTACTTGAGCTGGCTGATCCTGGAAGAGCCGAGCGAGAGCTTCCTTGCCAGGAGGCTACCCGCGATTCCCAGGACGTTTGTCGCCAAGCCGACCAAAAGGGCTTTGGTCTTGCCCGTTCCTTTGAGGCGTTTCCACTTCACTACCTTGACGACTTCGATGTTGTGATG
>CBDVCL010000073.1:0-8449 GCA_965372475.1 uncultured bacterium
CCACCGCGGAATTCGAGCCGAGCTCCATCGCCGTCTTCTTCAGCCCCGCCTTGGCCACTATCCTCTTACCCACACCGTGACTGCCTGTGAAGGTAACCATGCGCCCGCGGCGGTCGGACACCAACGCTTCACCAACCACCCCGCCCGGCCCGGTGATGACGCTTATGGCCAGGGGGGGCAATCCAGCTTCGACGAGGATCTCTCCCAAACGCAGGGCGGCCAAGGGCGTGGCGCTGGCGGGCTTGAGAATAACCGCGTTTCCCGCGGCCAAGGCCGGGGCCAGCTTGTGCGCCGAGAGGTTAAGGGGGAAATTGAAGGGCGATATCGCCACTACGATGCCCAGCGGCTCCCGCAGGAAGAACCCCCGCCGGTCAGCCGCCCCGGGCGCCGCATCGAACGGCACGGTCTCGCCGTGCAGGCGCTTCGCCTCCTCTGCAGACAGCCGCAACACCTGCCCGCACCTCTTCACCTCAGCCCGTGACTCCGCAAGGGTCTTCCCCACTTCCCGGGTGAGAAGAAGGGATAACTCCGCTTCGTCCCTGGCCACCAACTCCGACGCCTTGTAAAGCGCTTCGGAACGCCGTAGGGCGCTCCAGGAAGAAATCTCCCGAAAACCACGTTCTGCTCCCGCTAAAGCGTCTTCTATATCTTTAGGGGAAGCTACGGGAACGTTAGCAAAAGGTCTGCCGGTGTAGGGGTTGATGACGTCTACCTTCTTTTTGCCGCCGCGCCGCTTCCCCGCGATCAACATCCTCATGCCGCTCCGTTCCATCGCCCAGCCCAAAAAGAGGGGTAGTGGGTAACTTTGCCCGCAGAGATGACGCTGAGGTCGCCGAGGTATCGCCGAGGCCGCGGAAGCTTCTTCGCGTACTCCGCGCGGTCGCGCCAGCGACCGTTCGGCGATCTCTGTGAACTACTCGGCGAGCGAAAGTAGCCCATTGCCGAAAAAGGAGCACAAGTGTATCAACGCGCTTTCATACTGTCAAGACAAACATAATCCGACAAGGGTGCAAAAAGCCCCGAAAGGGAGAAATTCCCCATCTTCGGCCAAGGCCCTGCGCCGACTATGAGGCAGAACTGCCCCACGCTCTTGACAAACGGCAGGGCGGGTATAGACTTCCAGTAGTTGAGAAAACAAGCAGGAGAATCGAAAATGGACCGCAACGGAGATTCTCCCACATCTCATGCATTTCTCGAATGCCTGTCCGCCGTAGCTTTAGCGAAGGCGGATCGAATCTCGATTGCTCTGCAGCCAGTAATCCCTCCATCATATAGATTGCGAAGGGATTACTGGTTGCGGGGGGGTACCCAGTGAACCCGAGTATCAAGAAACTGCCGGCCGGATTCCTTTCCCGGCTTGAGCACATCTTCCCCCGCTCCAAGCACCTCCTCCTCCTGGAGTCCTTCACCCGCTTGAAGCCCACGACCTTCAGACTGAACCTACTGAAAACCACTCCCAGCAAGGCATTGCGCCTGCTCGAGCAGTCGGGGTTCCAAGTCAAACCCGTACACTGGCACAGGGACGCTTTCATCCTCAAGAACCGCGGACTGACCAGAAAGCTCACCAGCAGCGAGCTCTTTGAGCAGGGGCTGATATACCTGCAAAGCCTTTCCAGCATGATCCCCGCCCTGGTCCTGAAACCGATGCCGGGTGAAAAGATCCTCGACCTCTGCGCTGCCCCCGGCGGCAAGACTACCCTTATGGCAATGACCATGGAAAACAGGGGGGAGATCCTCGCCGTGGAAAAGTACGCTCTCCGATACGAGAAGCTCAAGGCCAACATCGAGCGGCAAGGGGCTAAGATCGTTCGTACGGAGATGAAAGACGGAAAGTACACCTGGATCGAGAACCAGGACTATTTCGACCGGACACTGGTGGACGCGCCCTGCACGAACGAGGCGCTTTTCAATACCATCTATCCCCGTTCCTTCAAGCGATGGCGCGAAAAACACGTGCTGGCAATGTCTCGCCTGCAAGCTAAGCTGCTCGTCTCCGCTTTCCGCGCGCTGAGACCGGGAGGCCAATTGTTATACTCCACCTGCACTTTCGGGCCTGAGGAAAACGAGCGAGTTGTCTCGGGCCTGCTGGAACAGTTCCCGCGCCAGCTCGAGGCCCTGCCGCTGGGCCTGGAACTGCCAAACTTCTCTCCCGCCCTGCGTGAATATGGCCGCGAAAAGTTCTGCGAGGGCCTGGTATATGCCCGGCGTGTCCTGCCCACGCCCGAGATGCACGGGTTGTTCTTGTGCTTGATGAGGAAGCGGACGGGGCCTGCAAGAGAAGAAGTAGCTAGCAGTTAGCAGCTCGGGACTAGGGATGTCTCGCGAGACCCTGGTACCCTAGCTACTAGCCCTTCGACTCGCTCGGCTCGCTCCCGCCGTCGCTAAGGCTTCCGCCGCCGCTAAAGCTATGGCGGACAAGATGGCGGGCATGCAGGGCGAGGAGGGCCCTGAAGGCAATCGAAGGGCTACTGACTACTAGCTACTAGTAAGGCTTTGCCAAAACGCCACCATATCTGGCAGCAGTTGGCATTCGAATAACACACGACGGCCATCCGCGGCATGAACGAAAACAAGCCGCCGATGCGTGGGGGTTTATTGTGGTCCTGAATGCAAGCAGAGGCACATTCAATCGGATGCGGCAGGTGGCAGGTGGGAGGCGGCAAAACATTGTACCTCCTAAGACAAACGCGATCCCACTTCCTCGCTTCCCGCTTCCGCGCTTCCCCATCTTCTCCTCACCCCCGGCAAGAAGTAGTAAAACAAGACGCCGATCAGCGCGAGAAAACTCACCACCCGCCCCGCGACCTGCAGCGGCAGCATCCCCTGCCATATCACCACCCTGTGCCCTCCCCGCCCTTTCAACTCGACGCCCAGCAAGGCAGTGTAGGCCCTGAACGGCTCGACCCTTTTCCCGTCCACCTTGACCTTCCAGTTGGGGTACCAGGGCTCGGCGACTACCAGGTAACCGATGTCCTCGGGGCATTCCACCTCTATCTCGTACCTGCCTGAGTAGCGGCGCTCCACCGTCCGCCGCACCACGGGAGGAGCTCGCCGCGCGTATCGGGGCGTGAATTCCGCGCGCCGCGCCAACAGGCTCGCGCCCAGGGAATACGCCCAATCGGGGCCGCCGAACCCCAGGTCCTCAAGGTACATCTCGGCCTTATCGCCGTTGGTGGTTATCAGCACTATCTGGATCGCCTTGAGCTTCATGCTGCCCGCATAGGTCTTGACTATGTCCGAAAGGTCGATGCGGTAGACGTTGAGCGCCTCCGGCACGTGCGCCACCATCGTGCGGCGCGGCACGGGCCCCTCTATGCCATCGGCAAGGAACTTGAAGGCGAAGCTTGCGTTCTCCGACCCGTTGCCGCGGAATGACAGCTGGCACGCTCCCTTCAGTTCCAGCCCGTCCAATTGCAGGGTCCACACGTTGTAGTCTCCCGCCTTGCCAGCGACACTGAAGACAACGCCCTTGTCCCTCGCCTCCATCCCCGTTTGTCCCGTGTAGCGCGAGTCCCGCCAGGCCACGCTGTGGGGCAGGTAGACCGCGTTGCGGTAGCCGTAGACGCGAAGCGGCTCGCCTACCACGGCCATATCATAAGGGCCCGGCTCGGCCTCGTCCGGAACGTACTTTACCACGTCCTCCGCCGGCTGAAAGCCACTGCTGTTGAAAAGATCCTCCACCAGCGCACGGTCCTTCTCCCCGGCGATGAGCACGCAATTGCCCACGCCTCGAATCAAGGGCAGCACGCGGCGGTTGCGGTAGAGGTCGCCGCTCTCCCTGCCCGAGGGAAGCACGAGCTCAAGGTCCTTTAACCGGCCCAGGGAGGCGGCGCAGTCAGGCAACTTAGAGCACAGGTCGCCCACATTGAGAGTCCCCATAAACACAGACAAGCGTTCCATTTCAAGCCCGATATTCACGAAATCTTTCAGCGCCCCCATCTCGCGACCCACCAAATGCCAGTGGCTGGCATTGTAGCAACGTCGCCCGTGATAATAGACAGCCACTCGCTCGTCGCGGTCCGCGCCTGTTGTCATATAAGGCACGCTCTCGAAACCGTCCCTGTCATCGCACGAGTTGAGATAGCTGTAGATCTTCAGGTCCAACGAGCCGGATGGTGGCCCGTACGTCCGGAACATCTCCCAGGCGTAAGGCGGGTTGCCCACGCCGAGCGCCATGATTAGCACCAGGCACGGCAGGCCCAGCGCGAGGAGGCGTCGCTTTATCGCCCCCGCGGCGAGACGGGGCACGGCGGCGCAGGCAAAACCCACGAAGAGCGAGAGCGAGAAGACCATCAGGTAGTAAAAACGAATGGGAACGCGAAAATACTTGAAGACCGGCAGCTTGTAGAGAAGCGGCATCAGCGGTGTATTCATCCCCAGCACGAGAAAAAGCGAGACGAGGTATAGCGCGGCGGCGAAGAGCGCCGGGGCGCGGCGATATGCAAGCAGGGCGAGGACCACCAGCGGCAAGCACCACCCGTAGAACGGGTCGATACTCTCCATCCCCTTAATGCTCGCCGGGTTGACGATGAGGTAGTGCCAGGCCTTGGCCCACAAACCAAGGGCGTGCCAGAATCCGGCAGAAAAAGCATACTTCCAATGTTCGGAATAGCCGTAAAAAGCAAAGAAAGGCTTATAGCTCAGAGTGGTCACGAGAGTGTAGACACAGAGCAACGATCCCCACCCATATGTGATGGCATATACCGCCCCGTGTTGCCTGATAACAACGACCAACGAGCCATTACGGAATAACACGGTGCGAAAAAGAATATACAATGCAGAAATCAGAGCAGCGAAAATGAAGAACTGCAGGTCTGAGCAAAACATCAGCGCAAAAAGCAGACTATTCACAGCAGCGAGCCGCCGGTCCCCATTCTGAAGGCTCCTCTCCAAAAGATAGAAATAATATGGGAAGATGGCCAACACACAGGTCATATCGATATGTCCTGCGCCCACGTGTTCAATGATATTGGGATGAGCCCATACGTAGAAAAGACCACCCGCAACGGCTGCCAATCGGCTCCCTACCCACGCACGCAGCAATAGATACATCCCTGCAGCCCCTAACATCAACAGGAAGAGCACGGCGATGCGCGTCGCGGCGAACAACCCCAGGAAGAAATGGAAGAAAGAGATCACCAAGTAGGAGACCGGTAGTGGATGGAAGACACCCATGGGAGTGCCTCCAGTGAAATCCCAGCGAGTGAGTGCCCCCTCCTCCAAAAGTGCCTTGCACCAGAAGTAGGAGTCAAGCATCTGGTTGCCGCGCAGGTCGTCCGACAGCGGTATGCCCGGGCGAAGGTATCCCTGCCCCACGACGAAGATGGCAATGGCGATGAGCAATATGTCGGTGAGAGCCGAACGCCAATCGAGCCGGCGCAAGCGGGGCCAGGATCGCCAGGATGTCTCAATGTCCATGGGACGATTATAACATAATCGTGGTAGACGGCATACGCTAGACGGTATACGGGAGCTTCCCCGTCTACCGTACGGTCGCCAATAGGCGGCCGCAGGGGTTGCCACCACCCTAAATCAGGGGAGCAACCCCTATACTGTCTACCGTCTACCAAGTCTGCTATAATAACAAGCATGCGCATACTTCTCGTCAACCCCCCCTCCTTCAGCGATTACGAGGGGGAACGCCATTATCTCAAGGCCGGTTCGAGGTGGGCGTTCTCCGCGGCGACGCGGGGGCAGATGACTTCGCTCTTCTATCCCTTCTGGTTGGGATACGCCACGGCGCTGATCAAGCGCCAGGCATACGCCGAAGCGCGCCTGCTCGATTGCGTAGCGGCGGAAACGGGCAGGCAGGACTTCCTCGCGGCAGTGCAGCGTTACCGCCCGAACCTGCTGCTTTATGAATCGCACACCGTTAGCGCTGACGACGACCTGCCGCTCATGATCAGGGCCGCAGAAGAAAACGCTTGCCGCCTCGCCGCGTGCGGGCCGCATCCTTCCGGCTACGGGCCGCTACGTTTCCTGGAAGAGAACGCGCGGCTGGACTTCGTCCTCTTCGGCGAATACGAGAACACGGCCGCCCTGCTGGCCAGGGCCCTGGCTGCCGGCAGGGAACCCTCCTCCGTCCCCGGACTCGCCTGGCGGCGAGGCAAGAAGGCCGTGCGTAACCGCGCCGCGCCGCTGATAGGAAACCTGGATTCTCTCCCCTACCCCGAACGCGACGATGCGCCAATAGAAAAATACCGCGAGCGCTTCGCCACGCGCCATCCCTGCCTGCAATTGATCACGAGCCGCGGCTGCCCCTCCGGTTGCATATTCTGCCTGGAACGCTGGGCCATCTATAACTCGCCGCGGGTGCGCTTTCGTTCCGCCCACAGCGTGGTGAACGAGATGCTCTACCTCAAACAGAGGTATCAGCCCCGTTCCTTCTACTTCGATGACATGAGTTTCACGATCAACAAGCGTCACGTGCTCGCCATCTGCCGCCTGATGCGAAAGCGCGGCGTTAATCTGCCCTGGGCATGCATGGGAGACGTGATCTACGGCATGGACCGCGAGATGCTCGAGACGATGCGCGCGGCCGGTTGCGCCGGCATAAAGTTCGGCATCGAGAGCGCCGACCCTGCCATTCTCCGGCGGGCGGGAAAGCGCCTCGACCCAGCGCGGGCGGGCAGCGCTGTGGAGTGGATGCGCAAGATAGGGCTGAAGTCCCACGCCACCTACCTGCTGGGCCTGCCCGGCGACAGTGTTGAGAGCATCAAGCGCACCGTGCGCTTCGCCGCGGAACTGCCGACGGACAGCGTGCAATTCGCCATCGCTTCTCCCCTGCCGGGAACTCCCTTCTACAAGATGGCGGAAAAAGAAGGCTGGCTGACTTCAAGGGACTGGCACCGCTTCGACGGCGCCTGTTTCTCACCCCTTTCCTATCCGGGCCTGAGCGGCGAGCAGATAGAGGACGCACTCTCCTACGGCTACACGACCTGGGCGCTGAATAACCCCCGACGCTCTCTACCGCTGGTGCTGCGGTACTTCTTCCGCCAGAGAGGCCTGGGTGGTATACTATCCGCCCTGAAAGGCAAGTTCCGCTTCGGCAAGGCCAGGAGTTGATCCACAGATTACACAGATTTCACAGATTTTCTCTTGGTGTAAAGCATAGGAGGACACAAGCAACAGACTTACACGAATTCCGAGCACGGAAACTGAAGTATCGACGTCCAAGGTTGATCTTCGCTTTTACCTAATCGGTGTGATCTGTGAATTATAGTAAGACCATGAAATACCCGCCTGTATCCATATTGATCTTGAACTACAACGGGGTAATGCACCTGAAGAGTTGCTTGCCATCCCTGGAGCGATTGAATTACCCTCCCGGCAAACTGGAGTTCATTGTGGTAGACAACGCGTCCAAAGACGGTTCGATCGAGTATCTGCGCAGCTACCATAGGCGGATTCGCATCACAGAGAACGCAAGCAACCTTGGGTTCACCGAGGCCTATAACCGGGCCATCCCCGGGGCGAAGCACGAGTTGGTCCTGGTGCTGAATAATGACATCAAGGTCGAGCCGGGGTTCCTCGCGCCCTTGGTGGCGGCACTGGAGCAAGACAAGAGATTAGCCATGGTCGTCCCGAAACTCTATGACTTCTACCACAAGGGCATTCTTGGCGGCGCAGGAATGGTCTGCGACATATTCGGTCTCGCCTTCAATCGCGGCATCCAACAACCGGACAAGAAACAGTATGACGACCAGCTCTACCTCCCCTATGGATGCGCCGCCGCCGCTCTTATGCGTAAATCGTTGTTTCAGAAGGCTGGCGGGTTCGACGGACGCTACTTCATTTACCACGAAGACGTGGACTTCGCCTGGCGCTGCCGCCTGCTGGGGTACGCCATCAAGTACGTCCCGGCGTCCGTCGCCTACCATCGTCACATGGCGACGATGTCGCGGGAGACCCGGGGGAGGAACATGTTTACCTGGGAGAAGAACCGCGTCTGTACCCTCCTGAAGAACTACTCCCTGCTCACACTCCTTTTCATCCTGCCTTGCCTCTTCCTGCTCAAGCTGCTCCATCTCGCCTACGCACTTGCCACGGGGCGTCCCGGGGAGGCCTGGGGAGTGATCCGGGCCTACTGCTGGAACCTGGCGAACCTGCCCGAAACGCTGCGCCTCAGGCGAAAGGCACAGAAGCTGAGGCGAGTCAGCGACTTTGAGATAATGAAGAGATTCAAGAAGTACTCGATAGAGATCGGTTTGGGCATTGGAGTCATTAAGCATCCGATCACAAAGGGGTAGCTTGCTCGGAACTCGGACCTGGGACCTCGGGACTCGGGGCTCGGGGCTTGAAGCAAACACGAGCGACGAGCAACGAGCGACGACTATGAATATCCTCACTTACTCAATGAGATTACTCGGCAACCCTTCGACTCACTTCGTTCGCTCAGGGCAGGCTAGCAACCACCAACAGGTAATGACCAATGAATAACGCTATGTAT
>CBDVCL010000074.1:0-8332 GCA_965372475.1 uncultured bacterium
TTTAAGGGGGAGGTGACGAGCCGCGTCAACCTGGTGGAGGCGGTGGTGGCCTCGGGTGGGGAGCCGACGCTTAACCCTGGGCTGTCGGACTTCTTTGGCTGGATGAAGGAACTGGAACTGCTGACAAAGCTGGATACTAACGGCTCGCGACCCGAGGTGCTGGGGAGATTGCTGGCCGAGGGGTTCCTTGACTACGTGGCGATGGACGTCAAACACGTACTTGAGCCGAAACGCTACGCCGAGGCGATTGGCTTGAATGTAGGGGCGTCCCGGAGTTTACCCGCCATAGCTTCAGCGACGGCGGGCGGCCGCCCCCGCGGGCAATCGCGTGCGGCGTTTGAGATCTCATTGATCAGGGAGAGCATGGACGCGATACGGAGGAGCGGCGTGGATTACGAGTTTCGCACCACTGTGGCGCCGGGTTTGCACAAGAAGGAAGATATCGTGGCTATTGCCCGTCAACTACAGGGGGCGAAAAAATACGTTTTGCAGCAGTTCATACCACGCGGCGAGCACGTCTCCCCGGCCTTCGCCAAGAAGGAGAAGTACCCGGCGGCTGAATTAAGAGCAATGGCGGAGGAGTGCTCGAAATACGTTTCTACCGAGGTTAGAGGGGTGAAGGTCTAGTCGTCTAACCCTTCGACTCCCTGTGGTCGCTCCCACCGTCGCTAAAGCTATGGCGGGCAAGCAGGGCAGGCGTCGAAGCTCAAGGAGAAGAACGGGCATGAGAGAATGTGATGAGGTAGTACGCAAGGAGAAGTGCAAGTGCGCGAGCGAGAAGTGCGCCAGGCGCGGCTTCTGCTGTGAGTGTTTGGAGCATCACTGGGAGAACGGGAGTTTCCCCGCCTGCATGTTCCCGGGGGAAGTGCGCGAGGGAAAGCCAAACAGCGTTGAGAGTTTCATCGAGGTCTACCAGGCGCGCGGGCGGTGGTGGTAAGAAATCGTATTGAGTATTGGGTAGTGAGTATTGAGTCGGTCTAGGTGGGCAATACGCTACCCAATACCCAGTACTCAATACTCAATACCAGTGTTATAATACATCAATGCCGATATTCGCCTACGAATGCAAAAGATGCGGCGAGGAGTTTGAATTGCTGATCGGTGTCGGTGCTGACAGTAAGGCGCCCAAGTGCGAGAGTTGCGGCAGTAAACGGTTGCAGAAGCTGCTCTCTGCCTTCGCCACTCCGGGCTCGAGCAAGGGAAGCGGCTCGTCCTGCTCGGATTGCAGCAAGGGCTCGTGCAGTGGGTGCAGCCATCATTAGTCGTTGGTAGTTGGTATTTGGTCGTTAGTATTTAGTATTTGGTTGAGAATCCGCGAACCAAATGCTAAATACCAAATAAGAACCTTGGGCTACGCCCAAGAACCTTGTGAAGCGCGAGACGATGCGGCAGCCCCGGTGGGGCTACTACTTCATACCAACGACCAAATACCAAAGAAGGAGGGCGAGATGAGCGAATGTAAGAACTTCGAGGCGAACAAGGCGCGCTGTAACTGTACCTACGAGCCCTGCTCGCGCAAGGGCATCTGCTGTGAGTGCATGCAGTACCACATGGGCTCGGGCGACTTCCCCGCCTGTTACTTTTCAAAGGACGCGGAGAGAAGCTACGACCGTTCCTTTGCTTGCCTGGCAAGGGACAGGGGGAAGTAGGTGGTAGACCCTACTTCGCTTACGCTTTCTCTTTCATTACTTTGGTCGAGGAAAGCGCAAGCTACGCAGGGCAAGCGGTAGACAGGGAAGGGCGGCTCAAAGAGCCGCCCTTTGTCGTCACCCCGTATACTGATACCGTCTACTGTATACCTCGGCTAAAAGATCGATATCGAATACTTCATGCCGATGTTCAGCATCAGCCCCTTTTCCAGGTAGGGGGAAAGGGTAACATTATGGTCCTTGGCTATGTAGGCACTGATGCTGTCTGCGGGAGGCGCGGACTCTGACGCCAGGTAAGTTGCTTCGACGACGATGCTGAGCGACTTGGTCAGGTTCAGGTCCGTGCCGAAAACCGGGGCGACGACGAGTAGGTTCGCGCCGGAGCTTTTTTCTTCATAGCTTTCACTTGGTGGATCGGCGTCCAAGCGTCCCCAACCGCCGATGTCGCAGGAGAAGACGATCATGCTCACGCTGACGCCGACAAAGGGATTGAGCCAGTCGTGCGCCCAGCCGAAAGCGTGCTTGCTGGAAAGATAGATCTTTGGCTTTAGGCTGATGATGCGGACGGCGGTATTAGTGTTATCGCCGAAGGAATAGGCCTGCCCCGTGCTGGTTAGGATCATGCCTGATTCAGTGACCCGAAGCTCGCCCTTGGCTGAATCAAAGCTAACAACATTCAGATCGACGCCGAGCAGAGCATACCTCAGGGCCTGAAGCGACTGCCGGTAGGACAGGGTCCAGTTCATGATCGAGGATCGCTTGACGCCCGAGAGGGAATCCAGGGCGAGGGTGTCGGGTGCGGCGCCGCGCCAGGAGTGCAGGACGACGCCAAAGGGGGAGGTGGTGGCATAGCCCCAGCCGATACCTATCTGGGCGCCGCTACGCGATTCGCCCACGAACTTCTTGGCGAAAATAGTGGCGCTGGTTTGCACGTCGATGAGCTTGAGGTTGAGGATCACTTTGTCCGCCTGTGACACCACCGAGCCGAGAAAGAACCCCTGTACGCCTATTACTTTGCCTGCCTTGACCATCGCCCGCGTGTCTACCGCGCCTGTCATCGAGAGTTTCTGTTCCTCCAGCAGTGCGCTCAGCGATTTGCGGTCGATGACCTTGAAACGCCCTGAGTCCAGTAGCTCCTGGCTGATCTGGTCCTGCAGGGCGGGGATGTTCACCTCTCCCTTGCTGTCGGGCTCGATGTTGTAGACGGCGACGGTGCTGATGTCTGCGGGAACGGTGTCTAGCGTTTTGGCGAGCTTTTTCACGGCGTCAGTTACCATCTCTTCGGTGTCAGCCGCTTGCGCTGCTACGCAGCCAAGCGCCAACGCCATGATCGCCAAGGTTCTTAGAGTGCGCTTCATCGTTTGCCTCCTTAGCTAAACATCGATGTTTCGGATGCTTCGGGACAGATTATAGTCAAGCGGTGCAGGAAAGTCAACGGCTACCGTCTGCTTTTCTTGTCTTGAAGCAGGGGCGTATTAATGATAGATTAAAGAAGAGATGGCTTGCGAAATAGGCGTAGACATCGTAGAGGTCGAACGCATCCGCGAGGCGCTAGCGAAGGACGGCAAGCGCTTCCTGGAGCGGCTCTTCACCGAGTGGGAATTGGAATACTGCGGCGGCAAGGCCGACCCCGCCCAGCATTACGCCGTGCGTTTCGCGGCCAAGGAAGCCCTGGTCAAGGCCTTCGGTGGCAAGCCGGCGGGTAACGGCTGGCGCTGGCCCGAGGTGGAGGTGAGGAACGACGCCAACGGCAAACCAACCATCAAGCTGCACGGCCGCGCCGAAGAGCGCGGCAAGGAGCTGGGCGTCAAGCAAGTGAAGCTCTCGCTGTCGCATAGTCGTGAACACGCGGTGGCGTTCGTTCTTGTCGAGATGTAAGAGGGGTCGTTGGTGAAGGGTGAATAGTGAATGGCATGTATGGTGCGACACGCCATTCACCATTCACCAGTAACCATTCACTTACTGAATAGCGATGAAGATAGTCACTGCGAAAGAGATGCGAGAGCTGGACCGTCTTGCCATCGAGGAACGCGGCATGCCGGGCCTGGAGCTGATGGAGAACGCTGGGCGCGGCGTCGCCGGCATCATCCAGAGGGACACGGCAGGGCGCGACCTGCCCGTGGTGGCGGTGATTATCGGCAAGGGCAATAACGGCGGCGACGGCCTGGTGGTAGCCCGTTACCTGAAGAAGAGCGGCTACCGCGTCAAGATCTTCTCGCTCGTTGACAAGAAAGAGATGCGCGGTGACCCGGCGGTCAACCTGCGGCGCGCCACGGGCATCGAGTTCGAGACAATAAAGGAAAGCGGCCTCGAGACCGTCCTGGGTAAGCTGGCCAGCTACGGGCTCCTCGTCGACGCGATCTTCGGCACGGGTTACAAGGGCGCGATGAAGGGGCTGGCTGCCAAGCTGGTGGACGGGCTCAACGGGCTGGGGAAGAGAGTATACGCCATAGACATCCCTTCGGGGCTGGAGGCGGACCTGGGCACGGTGCGCGAGCCGGCGGTGCGGGCCTTCTGCACAGTGACACTGGGCCTGCCGAAACGGGCGTTCTTCCTGCCGCCGGCGCTGGACTACTGCGGCAATCTGGAGGTGGTGAGCATTGGCCTTCCCGCGGACGCCCTTGCCGCCGGGACCGCTGACTTGGAACTAATGGAAGAGAGCCACCTGTCCCTGCCCGTGCGCCGGGTGGGCATGCACAAGGGTGACGCCGGGCGACTGCTGGTCATCGGCGCCTCGCGGGGGCTTACCGGAGCGGCAGCACTGTGCGCGCGCGGCGCGAGCCGTTGTGGTACGGGGTTGGTGGAGGTAGGCGTGCCGGCCAGCCTCAACGATGTCCTGGAGGTCAAATTGACCGAAGAGATGACCGTCCCCCTCAAGGATGGCGGCAGGGGGTACCATCTAGGCGGCTCAAGCAAGGCGGCCCTGGCCAAGGCGGAAGGGGTCGACGCGCTGGCCATGGGGCCGGGCCTTGGTCGCGCCGCGGATAGCGGTGTCCTGCTGAGGAAAATAATCAAGGATTACCGCGGCCCCCTCGTGGTCGATGCCGACGGACTTTACCACTTGGGCGGAGCTCTTAAATCGCTAAAGGACAGGGCGGGGCCGGCAGTTTTGACCCCGCACGCGGGGGAATTCTCGCGTCTCTTCGGTGTTCCTGTGCGCCGTGTTATAGAGGAGCGCTGGGAAGCTGCTTCTCCCCACGCGGTTGAGAACAAGGCGATAGTGGTATTGAAGGGGGCCTACACCGCTATCTGTGACCCCGGGGGGAAGACTTACCTCAGCCCCTTCGCCAACCCGGGCCTAGCCAAAGGGGGCAGCGGCGACGTGCTCTGCGGCATTATTGGCGGACTGTTGGCCCAGGGCTTGCCGCCCTTGCAGGCATCGCTCAGCGGCGTGTACCTGCACGGCCTGTGTGGTGAGTTGGCGCGGCAGAAGCTGGGCGAGCGCGGCATGTGCCCGGGGGACCTGGTCGACCTGGAGGCGGAGGGATTGAAGATCATGGAATCATCCCTTTCATGAGGGGCGGTTATCTGTTATCATATATATAGAAGTAGTAGTGGGAATGTGTAGCGCTTGCGGTAGCGTCGTCAGGCTGTGGTCCGTCCTACTCTGTATGGCTCCGGCCGGGGAGACGGTGCTAGCGGACGGTGGAACGTTAATCGGGCTGATGGGGTCGAGCTCCTTGGTCTGAGGAAAATCCGAACTGTGGCGAACGCATCGTTGCTGGCGGAAAAGTGGCAGGCCCTGGTGCAGATGTCCAAGGTGCACGAGCCTAAACTGCACGATTACATCCACATCGGCCGGGCCAAGGGAGAGACCAACTATAACATCCAGGTGGTAGGCAGGACCGAGAAGGACTGTGAGCAGATACTGAGGGGCGTTAAGGTCTTCAGTGACTTGCTGGAGAAACTTACCGAGATGACCTGGGGCGAGAGCAAGGGCCTGAAGGTGGCCCAGGCCGACCCGGGGGATCTGTCCCTCTGGGACGACAAGACGGAGGCGCTGGGCGGGGACGAGGAACTGCGCCGCATGGCTTGGGAGCAGTTCTACCCCGAGATCAGGCAGCAGGTGGTGAAGGAACTGGGGGACGCCCAGCCGGTTGATGAGAGCGAGATAGCCGCCAAGCTGCTGGAGAGACTAAAGAAGAGCGGGGAGAACGCCGAGATCGAGGAGAGGATCAACCTTATCGGCCGGGGGAACCAGGAGCTGACCGTCGCCTTGAAGACCTGGGAAAAACTGCTGAAGTTCGCCGAGCACCGTGACATGAAGAAGCTCGACGCGCTGGCCAAGGAGATAGACGGCAAGCTGAGAGAGTTCTTGAGGACGTTGATGAAGTTGGAGAAGTAGGTAGGGCGAGATAACAGAGCAGTCGCCAGTTGCTCGTCGCTAGTTGCTCGTTTCTGATAGGAAGCGCGAGCGACCAGCGACAAGCGACAAGCGACAGCAGTCAAGGGAGGAAAAGAAATGATAATTGATATCGGCTTGGTCGGTTTCCTGCTCTTCGTTCTCCTCGCCTGGGGATTGGTGCTTGTCTTCTATATCGGCGTGACGCTTTTCCGCAACAAGGTCCTGGCCTGGGACGAGAGCTGGCGCGAGCAGTGGGAAGAGCAGTCTGGCAGGCGCATTGAGCAATACAAGAGTGAGCTGGATGCCAGCTTGAGCAAGTGGCGGCTGGTGTCGTGGCTGGTCATCCTCGGTATCCTGCTGATGGTGGCCGCGGCCCTGGGTATCTTCTATCTCGGCCACGAACAGGGGAAACTCGCCAATGTCCAGACGATGCACTTGCTATGGCTGGTGATCCTCTTCACCCTCGCCGTACCGATGCCGGCGCTTGTGTGTGTCAACATGGCGGTGAACGTACTGCGGCGCATGATACTCAAAGTAGAGGATTTCATCTACGTCGACCTGAGGCGCGAGTACGATGAAAAGGTCAAGCAGATGACCGAGCTCAACGAGCAGCGCCGCGTGGAATATGAGCGCTGGAAGACCAGCAAGCGCGCGGAGATCGCCAGGAAGCGGTCGATGAAACGTGAGTCGTCGGAAACGCGCAAGAAGAATGTCGAGCTGGAGCACCGCTTGAAGGACGAGGAGCAGCGCAAGAAGCGGATGGCGATGGAGGCGGATTTGGAAAGGGAAGAAATACTCAAGAAAGTAGAGGGGTAGGAACTGAAGGAAAAAGGAAGAAGGAAAAAGGAAGAAGCGCTTCAACCCGAAAGAGCAAAGAAAGCCGGCAGCAGGTTATATCTTGAGGTAGGGAAAAGGATTAGCCTGCTGCTTTTATTGTTGCTCTTTATCTGTGGCGCGGCGTGTCACCGCCGGCACCTGGTGCGGGACGAGCGGATACGCGTTGAGGTAGAGCCGCGCATCATAAGCGCCGGCAGTGTCTGCCGGGTAAAGGTCTACGCGCCGCCGGACGCGGTGGAAGTATCCGGCCTCGCCGAGATGTGGGGTTCTCCCCGTTACCGCCTGAAGTATGACGAGAAATGCTCCTGCTGGCGGGGCCGCGGCATGGTGCCAATAGACGCCATAATCAGGCCGGGGACATATTCCCTGCGGGCGGAGGTGAAATACGCCGACGGTAATTGGGGGTATGCCAGTACTACGATAGAGTTCAAGTAATGAGTATTGGGTAGTGGGTATTGAGTATTGAGTATCGCGAAGCGACACGTACCCGCCCTGTCTTGCGTTGCGGGTTTTGAGCCACCCAATACTCACTACTCAATACTCAATACGAGCCAATGGTACGAGAAAAAATAAGCATAATCATCCCCGTCTACAACGAGGCCCGGTCGATGAGCAAGGTCATCGCCGAGCTCAAAGCGGCCTTCAAGGGACGGAAGCATGAGATCCTGGTGGTGGACGACGGCTCGACGGACGGCGGCTGTGACGTCCTGCGGGGCACGGCAATCATCCGCCACTCGCGCCGGCGGGGCTACGGCGGAGCGATAAAGGCGGGCTTGCGCCGCGCCAAGGGGGAACTGATCGCCATCATCGATGGCGACGGCAGTTACCCGGCGAGGGAACTGCCCAAGCTGTGTGACGCCATGGGGAGCACGGACATGGCCGTAGGCCAAAGGCCGAAGAAGGGGCGCGGCGTGCCGCTCGCGCGCCGGCCGGCGAAGTTCTTGCTCACCCTCCTCGCCAATTACCTTTCCGGGCGACGCATCCTCGACCTGAATTCAGGCATGCGCGTCTTCCGTCGCGGTGACGTGGCGCGCTACCTTTCGATACTCCCTTCGACCTTCTCCTTCACCATGACCATTACCCTGGCTTACATGTGTGATGACCTCGAGGTGGAATTCATCCCCATCCCCTATTACGCGCGGCGGGGGAAGTCGAAGATCAGGCCGTTCTATGACACGGCCAATTTTGTCCTTCTGCTGGCGCGCACAGCGATGCTCTTCAATCCCCTGCGCGTCTTCCTCCCCATCTCCGCCCTGCTGCTTGCGGCGGGGATAGGCGAGGTGTTCTATTACTTCTACGCACTAAACGTACTCAATATCTCCACCTCGGCACTGGTACTGATAGTGAGTTCGCTGCTGACCGCGGTTCTCGGTCTGCTGGCCGATTTAATAGTGCGAAAATCATAAGAAGTGTGCTGTTGCTCGTCCTTCGATTGCCCTCAGGACGCTTCCCGCCCTGAGCCCTTCGCCCCTTGGGGCTCAGGGTAAACTCTGTCGAAGGG
>CBDVCL010000075.1:0-8284 GCA_965372475.1 uncultured bacterium
ATCAAGTCGCGCAGCTTTCATCGCAGGATATACGCCGAAGATGATGCCCACAGCGATGGCAAAAACTGTGGAGATGACCACCGCCTGGAGCGATATCACCATCGGCCATTGGTCGATAGCTGCCACGCCCATGGTCAACCCCTTGCTTATCAGCCAGCCTAGCAAGACGCCGAAGATTATACCGATCACCCCCCCCGAGACACTCAAGGTCACCGCCTCTATCAGGAACTGGCCGAGGATGTCGCGCCGCTTCGCTCCCACCGCCTTGCGGATGCCTATCTCGCGCGTGCGCTCCGTCACCGAGACAAGCATGATGTTCATGATGCCGATGCCGCCCACCATCAGGGCGATGGAGGCGATGCCGCCCAGCATCAGCTTGATAAACAGTGTGACCTTTTCTATCCCCTCCATCGCCTCGGCCGGGGATGTCACTTCAAAGAAGTCGGCCGAGCCGTGCACCAGCGCCAGCGCCGCCTTTATCTCCTCTATCGCCGTTTCGCTGTCCTTGAAATCAGTGGACTGGCAGGTGATGCTGTCCAGTCGCCGGTCGGTGCGGTTGTAGTTGAAGACCGTGGTGTAGGGGACGAACATGCTGTAGTCAAAGCCGTCACTCATGTATTGGATGCCGCCGCCCATCTCGCTCATCACGCCGATGATGGTGTAGCGCAGGTTGTTGTGGCGCAGCTCCTTGCCCAACGCATCCTCGTCGACGAACAGATCCGCGTAGATCTTGTGGCCGATCACGCAAACCTTGAGTGATTCATTCACGTCAAGCTGGTTGATGAAACGTCCCTTCGCCGGCTCCCACTTGCGCACCTCGGCATACTCCGGGATGGTGCCGGCGATATTGGCGGTCGTCTCCCGTCCCTGGTACATGGCGGTGCCGCGCGGCCAGGTGCCTACCTGCGGTATCACCGAGACGATGTGGTCGCAGGTGTCCTTGATCATCTCCACGTCGTCCATCATCAGGAACTCGGACTGGCGGTTCATCTGCCAGCGCCCGTCCTTCCACATGCCCCAGGGACGGCTGATGTTTATCAGGCGCGGCCCGCCCATCTTGTCGAACTCGTCCACTATCATCTTCTTCGCCCCTTCGCCCAGAGAGACGGTGGCGATCACCGCGCCCACGCCGATGATGATACCCAGCATCGTCAGCAGCGAGCGCATCTTGTTGCCGACCAGGCCGCGCAGGGCTATCTTTATGCTCTGCCATAGAAACGTCATCTACTTCTCCCTCAGACCATGCCAATCCGCAATCCGAAATACGGTAAGTTCTGTCCTCAATTCACAATCCTCCCGTCCATGAAGCGGATCACGCGCCGGGCGTATTTGGCGATGTGCGCCTCGTGCGTGACAAGGATTATCGTGATCCCCTTCTTGTTCAGGCCCTTGAGTATCTCCATTATCTCCACCCCGCTCTTGCTGTCCACGTTCCCCGTCGGTTCGTCGGCGAGGATTATAGAGGGCTCGTTTATCAGCGCGCGCGCTATCGCCACGCGCTGTTGCTGGCCGCCCGAGAGTTCGCTGGGCTTGTGGCTCATCCTATCCCCCAGCCCCAGCTCCTGCAATATGGTCTCCGCCTTCTGCCTCCTGTTCTTGCTCCCCGCGTAGATCATCGGTAATTCCACGTTCTCCACGGCGTTGGCGCGCGCCAAAAGGTTATAGCTCTGGAAGACAAAACCGATCTCGCGGTTGCGCAGGCGCGCCAGCTCGTCATCTTTCAGTTTGCTCACGTCACTCCCGTTAAGGGAGTAGCTGCCATCGCTGGGACGGTCGAGGAAGCCGAGCAGGTTCATCAGCGTGGACTTGCCTGAGCCTGATTGGCCCATGATCGCCAGCATCTCGCCCTGCTTGATCTTCAAATTGACATTGCGCAGGGCGTGCACCTCTACGCCCTTGCCCAGCTTGTAGACCCTGCTGACGTTCTTCAGTTCTATGAGTGTCTTTGCTGCCATATTGTCACGGGTCACGGGTCACGAGTCACGAGTCACGAGTCAACTCTCGTCGCACCGAAGCGACACGCGACCCGCGACATCCTATTTCCATTCTTCCTTCTTCTTCTCTACCTTCTCCAGGTAGACCGTAACCCCTTCCTCCAGGCCCTTGGTTATCGCTACCTTGATGTTGTTGGTGAAGCCCGTCTCCACCTCTATCTTCTCGGGCTCCTTCTTATCGCCGCTGAGCACGAACTTAGTGCCCTCTTCCTTCTCCCACTTCGGGTCCTTGCTGTAGTTCCGTTTGCCCACCCCCTGCCGCCACGCGTCACGGTGCCTGGTACTCTTACGCTTCTTGCCCTTGCGATCTTCCTTCTTCTCTTCCTCCCCCTCCTTCTTCTCCTCTTCCTTTGGCTCAAACTGCACGAACTCCACGGGAAGGTAAAGGACGTCTTCCGCCTTCTCAATGATGATATCCACATCGGCGGTCATGCCCAGCTTGAGTTCGCTGTCCAGTTGCCTCAGTTCTGACTTCACCTCGAAATTGATCACGTTCTGCTGGTTATCACCATAATTGGCGATAGCATACACATCGCCGTAGCACTTCTTGTCAGGATAAGCGTCGGGCACCGCTTCCACCGTCTGGCCGATCTTCACCTTGGCGATATCGGCCTCGTTCACGTCGCACTTGACGATGAGCTTGTCACGCAAAACGAACATCGTCTCATTCGTATACGTGCTCTCCCCCTCATTCTTGCGCCGCGCCGAAACGACACCGTCCAGGGGTGCGAGCACGGGGACTATCTGGTACTCCTCCCTCGCAAAAGTCAGCTCTTCCTCCGCCTGCTTGATCTCTTTCGCCAGCGCCTCGTCCGCGCCGCCCTGCTTCTTCGCCTGGCGTTTCAGGTTCTCCAGCAGGATCGTGGCGGTGTTTATCAGGTTCTCGCGGTCACGGCTGGAGAGCTTGGCCATCACGTCTCCCTTCTTCACGCGGTCGCCCTCCTCCACGAGGATCTCCACCACCAGGCTGCTCTGCTGCAGGTTGGCGACGTTGGCGTCGGTGAGGGAGTCGAAGTTGCCCCGCACCGATACCTTCTCGTATAGGTCGCCCTTCTTCACCACCGCTTGCTTGTATTCCTTCTTGGCGCCGCCGCCACCGCATCCTGCGCCCACTATCATCACCGCCGCTATCAGCAACCCCGACCATCCTCTCGTTCTATTCATTGCGCACTCTCCCCGTGTAACCGTTTCAGTTCATCGCTTGCCAGGCCCAGCGCGCGCGCCAGCCGCGCCTGCGCCCGTCGCACGTTAAACACCGCCCGCCAGTACCTTATCTCCTGGTCGGTAAGCCGTTCCTGCGCGCGCAGTAGACTCCGGGAGGATGACCTGCCGCTCTTGTAACGCAGGCGCGTTATCGACAACTGCTTGCCCCGCACCGCGATGAATTCCTTGTCCAGGCGTACGCGCTCCTGCTGGTTCTTCAGGTTAACAAGGCTGGAGCGAACGTCCTTCTGTATATCATCGCGCATCTTTTCCAGGTCGAGCTCGGCGCGGCGATACCGCAGCTCCGCCGTGCGTGTCCCCGCGGCGCGCGAGAAGCCGCTGAAGAACTGGTAGCTCGCGGATACGCCGACCGACCAGGTCGGCTTGTCGAAAGGCAGTTCGTCCGTCCAGTAGCGGTAGCCGCCGTTCGCACTTATAGTCGGCAGCCAACTGCCCAGGTTACTGAGGAAGGAGTAGCGTCTCTGCCGCTTCTCCGCCTGCGCCGAAAGCCAGTCGGGGCGATTATCAAAGGCAGTCTTCAGACACCAACCTTCCTCAAGCCAGAGCTCCAGGTATTCTCCCGCTCCCGCGAGCACCAGCTGCTCTTTGTCCTCGCCGCCGATGACGATACGCAGTGAGTCGCGCGCCAGTCCCAGGTCCAGCTCCGCCTGGACGAGGTAGAGCTTGGCCTGCTTCTCTTCGGCATAGTTGTAGTCAAGCGTGCTCTTCGCCTCCAAACCCGACTTGAAGCGCAATTCTGTCAAGCGGCGGTTTCCCTTGGCCAATTCAAAGCCGTCACGCCGCACCTCAAGCTGCTGCTCGGCCTCGAGCACCCTGAGATACGCTTCCTCCGCGTTGAAAAGCACCGTCTGGCGCTGGCGCTTGAGGTTGTAACGCGTCTTCTCCAGAGACTGGCGCGACTGTAGGTGTGAACTTAGGTTCCTGCCACCACGAAAAAGCGTCTGGCTTGCGTTCATGCCCAGGCTGTAGCTGTCGTTCTTCACGTTTATGAAGCGGTAGCTGTCCGTGTCAGAGTTCCAGACGAAGCGCTCTTCGAAGCTCTGGTTATAGCCCGAGGAGAGGCGTATGTTCGGCCAGTAGACGGAGCGTGAGCTGACCACGCCCTGCTCGGATATCTTCACGTCTATCTCCGACTGCTTGAGGCGCTTGTCGTTCTGCACCGCGAGGCGCAGGCAGTCCTGCAGCGTCAGCTCCCTCGCCTCGAGGCCACCTGCCAGCAAGGCGATGGTAACAATCGCAGCCAATGTCTTCTTCTTATCGTGAACCACCATATGACTTTCGACCTTCGACTTTGGACCTTGGACTCTGGACTTGGTACTCGCGACCTAGAAGACTTCCATTCCCACCCTGAAGGTGACGAGGAAACCCGAGAAGTCAACGCCCAGCGGCTCGTCGATCCGCTGAAAGTAAGAATCATACTCGTAAGCCGGCGCTCCGCTCTCGTCCTTCACTTCCTCGCTAGTAGCATAGCGATAGCCCACGTCCCATTCGATGTAGCCGCCCCGCCAAGTATATAGCTTCATGCCGCCGCGCAACTCGTAGGCGAGGCAATCCACGGTGTAGACCACATCCTTCGGCAAGATGGCGAACGCGTCGCCCACAAGCACGCGCCTCAGCTCCAGCTGAACCGGGCCGGCGAGGCCCTCAAAGTAGGTGCTGAACCAGCCCAGCACGGGACGCTCGTAACGCAGGCCGAGGCCGATGTAGCTTATCTCGTAGAGGTAGGTCACATCGTAGTCATAACTGACATCGAAACCATAGAAGTCGTATTCCACCCTACCCAGGGCGTGCTTTCTCCCCTTCTGGCTGCCGTATGAGCCAACGAGGTGCAAGCTGCGCCAGGCGCGAAAGCCCGCACGCAGGCGATAACCGTCGCCGAGGAAGACGCCTACCTTCTTCTCGTCGCCGCCGTAGGCGGAGACCAAGTTAAGCAGGCTTATCGAGTCCCGCACGTCGCTATGCCTGAAGATACACCCCGCGTAGCCCCCGTCCAACGAGAGCCTGGCGGCATGCACTTCCCCCCAAGCAGCGCCCAGCAGCAGGCAGGCGATGATGTATCTGATGACCCTCTGCCTCATTTCTTCTTCCCCGCGCCGTGGCAGAACACGTCTACCACCAGCTTGTATCGTTTCTCCCGTTCCATTTCCCACAACACCGGCGAATTGGCTTCGCTCATCTCCAACAACAGCGCCGCCAGCACCCGCGGCTTAACGTCCCTTCTCAGCTCCCCCTTGCCGCCTGAAATCATCATGTCGACAAGGATATCGATCAGCCGCTTTTTCGCCTCCATCCAGCCCTGCCAAACGCCCTTCTTCGACCAGACCTTGTGCCGCTCCTCTGCCTGCATCATCTGCATCAACTGCCACTGCTTGTGCCGCCATTCTCCCAGTTGTCGGCAGGCGCTTAGCAGCACCTTCTTCAACCCACCCCGCGCAATTTTCGCCTTCAACAGCGATTCGCAAAGCTGTTCGAACCCCCAGCCGGTAGTCTGCCGGAACAGGTCATCCTTGCCCTTGAAGTAGAGGTAGAGCGTCCCCTTGCCCACCTTGGCCTTCTTCGCCACCATATCCAGCGTAAGCTCGTGGTACCGCCGGTCAGCGAACAGCATCGCCGCCGCGCGCATTATCTCTTCGCGTTTGCCCCCGCTTCTTTTGCTCATATCATTCGCGCCCCCACCAATACTGACTGGTCAGTATTGTATCAACCCAGTCAGCCGATGTCAAGGGCAATCGCAACAAATCGGCAGGGATATTTGTGTGTGCTTTCTCTATTTAATAGATCCGCGTGGAGGGATTTTGTCTATTGCCCGGCGTAGAACCCGCTACTCGAGGGAGATCTCGTCCAACGAAGCGAATATCTTCGCCCCCTCGCACTCCTCGCCAAGGGGGGAACTGGGCACCAGGTAACAAGTCATACCCGCCGCCTGCGCGGCGCGCGCGCCGTTTATCGCGTCCTCCACCACCAGGCACTCCCCAGGCTCGGCACCAAGCCGCCGCGCCGCCTCCAAGAACACGTCCGGTGCCGGCTTGCCGCGTTCTACCTCCTCACTGGACAGCACCACCTGGAAATAGGGCCGCCAGCCCTGCGCATCCAGCAACGCCTCGATCACGCTCAAGGGCGAGCCCGAGGCAAGCGCCAGTGGGTAGCGCCCTTTCAACCGCGCCAACAGCTCCGCCGCGCCCGGCATCGGCTTTACTTGCGCGCTACTCTCCCGCAACAGGATGCTGCGCAGGATGTCTGCGCACTCATCGTGGCGGCTCCTTGGCAGGCCCATCTCTTCGCAGACCACTTTCGCCACACCGGCACAGTTCATTCCATTATACTTGGCGGCGATATCCTCCCGGAAGTCGCTGCCCAGGTGGCGGAACAACCCCCGCTCCGCCTCATGCCAGACATGCCACGAATCAAGCAAGGTACGGTCCATGTCGAAGATGATGTGAGTGATCTTCTTATCGCTGATCGAGCTTTTCATTCGGGACAGGTCCAATCACTAAATGGACCTGTCCCTAATGAATAAAGCGTCATCCCTTGACCACGCCAAGGGGTTTCAAGCGCACGATCTTCTTGCAGAGGCCCGCGCCCGTGAGTACGTCGACGATCTGGTCTATCTGCTTGTAGGCCTCGGGCATCTCTTCGGCCAGCGTACCAAGCTGGCGCGCGCTGACGCAGATGCCCCGCTCGGCCAGTTCATCCTTGATACGCCTTCCCTGCGCCCTCCGTTTCGCCTCACCACGGCTCATCGCCCGGCCGGCGCCGTGCGCCGAGGACGAGAACGTCTCGCGCGCCGCTATCTCAGTACCTACCACTACGTACGAGGACGTGCCCATGCTGCCGGGCACGAGCACCGGCTGTCCCGTCTCGATAAGATCACCCGGCAATTCCGCGTGTCCCGCCGCAAAGGCGCGCGTCGCCCCTTTGCGGTGGATAAGCAAGCTCCGCATCTCGCCCTCCAACTCGTGCTCCTCCAGCTTGGCGACATTATGTGAGTTATCATAAACGAGGGAGAAACCGAGCTTCTCCCAACCCGAGCCGAAGAAGCGTTCCAGTTGATCACGCACCCAGTGGGTGATCAGCTGGCGGTTAGCCCAGGCGTAATTCGCCGCCGCGGCCATGGCGCCGAAGTAGGCCTGCCCCTCGTCGCTCTTGAAAGGAGCACAGACCAGCTGCCGATCGGGCACTTCGATACCGTGCCGTTTCATGGCGCCGCCGAAATCCCGCACGTAGTCCTGGCAGACTTGGAAGCCGAGGCCGCGCGAACCGGAATGGATCATCAGCGTCATCTGCCCTAAAAAAAGACCCCACTTGGAGGCGATATCCTCGTCGAATATCTCAACCACCTCCTGCACCTCCAGGAAGTGGTTGCCGGCACCGAGCGTCCCCAGCTGGGGCGCGCCTCGCTCCAGGGCGCGCGGCGAAAGAGCGTCGGGGTTCGCGCCTTGATAGCAACCGTATTCCTCGCAATGCTCGATGTCCGCCTCCACGCCGTAGCCCTGTTTCACCGCCCAGCGCACTCCTTGCGTCAGCACCTTTTCCAGTTCCCGTCCCTTGAGGCGCAGACGCCCCTTTTGCCCCACCCCGGCGGGAACGGCGCGGCTTAACTCGTGCACGAGGTCAGGCAGGCGCGCTTTCACTTCTTTCGCCTCCAGCTCACTGCGCAGGAGGCGTACGCCGCAGTTGATATCGTAGCCGACGCCGCCGGGGGAGATCACGCCCCCCTCATCTATATCCGTAGCGCCAACGCCGCCGATGGGAAAGCCGTAGCCCCAGTGGATGTCAGGCATGGCGAGCGAGCACTTGACGATGCCGGGCAGGCAGGCGACGTTGGCCACCTGCTGGGCCACCTGCTCGCCACGGATCGTATCGGCGATCGCCGCATCAGCGATGATGATACCCGGTACATGCATCCCCGCCATGTACGATTCAGGAATGCGGTACTTGTAGTCGCCGATCTTCTCGAGTTTACCTGCGAAGGGTTCTCTTGCCATTGTTTCGTCGTTAGTTGCTAGCCCTTCGATTGCCCTCAGGGCCCTTCCCGCCCTGCGTGAGCCATTATGGGAACTCTACTT
>CBDVCL010000076.1:0-8229 GCA_965372475.1 uncultured bacterium
GGTCACTGAAGATGAAGATGATGTTCGGTTTGGTCATGCCTTTCTCCTTTAGCTGTTCTCCGGGAACCGGCGTGCGATGGCTTCCGCATGCCTTTGCATCTGGATCTCTAGAGTATCTCCTTCACCTTCTTGCTGAAATTCTCCGCCATGATGCGGTTCCCCTCATCGTTCGGGTGTGTTCCGTCATCCATTAGTCCACCGTCCTCCGGCCCGAGCAGGTCGAGGCCGGAAAGATAGTGAAGGTTCGCGTCGCCGTGCTCGCGCAGCAGCGCGTGCGCCGTCTCTATCTCCTCGCGCATCATCACCAGGTTGAGACCGACCTGATTTTTCTCTGTTTCATGCTTCGGCGAAAAGATGGGCGAGATAAGCAGTATCGGTATATCTGGGTGTTTATCGCGGATGGTCTTTACCGCGCCGATCACGGCGGGGCGGAAGGTGCGGCCGCTTAGCGTAGCGGCGCCCTTGATATTGATGCCGAGGCAGAGCGAGATGAAATCGGCGGGCAGGTCACGAATGAAGCGCGGCACCATCGGGTCGATATGGCATTGGCCGCCATAGCCGAGGTTGGTCAGGTTGAGTCCCAGCGCGTAAGCGGCGATGGTAGGCCAGGAACGGCTGGCAAAGCCGGACTGCCGGCAGTGCGTGATCGAGCTGCCGTAGGTGACCCATTTGGGGCGCTTGTCCTGGTAGCGGGACAACGAGGCCTTTTCGTCAAGCTCAAGGGACGCAAGGCATAGGGGCTCTACCGGGGGCAGCCATAGCTCAAGCAGCTTCTCGCCGGAGGGAAGTCCCTGGAAAGAGCAGTTATCTTTCCCTGCCAGCTCTTGCGATGCCAAGAGAGCACCGTCAGCGTAAAGGTCGACACCGCACCCGCTCTGCCATTCAGGGGCATATGGCGCGGCCAGCTTCACGCCCAGCGAGGTGGTGTCGCTTAGGAAGGAAATACGTACGCCGGCCGGCATCGCTGCGGCCCCGGCCAAGACCTCGTGGAAAAGCTTGCGCTCGGCAAAGGGTATCCTCCAGGGCACCACACCGTCTTCTTTCTCCTCCAGGGAGATCGTTCCCTGCCAGCTAATTCGTTCGTCGTTTGGTTTTATGGTCATTGTTGTTTTTGGCCATGCGCTTCGCGCATCGTGGCCGACGCGACCCCTGTTTTAGGGGCGATAATAGCATATTGGCGCCCTCATTCTTACGGCTATATGGGAAATCCGCATTGATGCCATATCTATACCGCCGCGTAACGCCCCTGGCGAAGCTCTCAACCCAGCCGCGTCACATAGACATAGTAGGCGCCGCAGATGGGCTGATTCTTGTTCTCGTAGAACCAGGTGTGCAGGAGCGTCTTTCCCTGCTCAAGTTTCAAGGTGAAATCGACGCTCTTATCCCCCGCCTCGACGTCCCGCCAGTGCTGCTGGCCTCCTATCATCAGGCGCGCCTTGGCGATAGGCAGGGCCTTTCCCTCGTCCTTCCATCCGTCGGTCACCTGGGTAGCAGTACAGGCCTCGCTCAGGGCGAGGCCGCTCTCGCGCGGATAGCGGCACAGCTCGAACTTGTACTCCCCCGCCCGTGCCACTTGCAGGTGCCAGTAGCTGTTCTTGCTTACACCGATTCTCACCTGGCGCTGCTGGTCCACGAAGACATCCATCCACTCGCACGCCGACAGCATCGACGGGTTCTCCTCGTCGCTGCCGATTGTGATATATTGCACCTGGTTGGCGACCGGTTTCACCTCTTGCCACCAGTCGTCCAGCTTGCCCAGCATCTTCTTGGCGATATCAGGGTGCCGCTCGATGACGTTCTCCTGCTGCTGCGGGTCACTCTTCAGGTCAAAGAGCATCGTGCCCTCGCACAGGCGCCAGCGCTGCCAGAGCACCGCCGCTCCCTCGCGCCGCATCACCGAGCGGCTGTCCGGGGTGGGGTAATCGGTGTCAGACATGCGGCTGTAGTTGACCACCAGCATGCGCTCGTCCGGCACCGGCTGGTTGTCCTTTAGCGCACCGGCCAGGCTGATGCCGTCGGGCCGTTTTGCGGCCGGCTTTTCAAGCCCGCATAGCTCGGCCAGGGTGGGCATCAGGTCCTGCATCTGCGTCAGGCCGCCTATGTCCCTCGGCTCGCCCAGCTCGCCCTTTGGCCAGTGAATGAAGCACGGCACGCGGTGCCCACCCTCCCACAGCTCTACCTTGCGCCCCCGCATACCGGCGTTGTAGTAGAGCGGCCCGAAGGTACTGCCGTTGTCGGTCATAAAGATGAGGATGGTGTCGTCTGCGACGCCCTCGGCCGCCAGGAACTCCCTTAGCTTGCCGATCTCGGTGTCCACGTTGCGGATCATCGCCAGGAAGCGGATGATCTTCTCGCGATTCCCCTCCTCCAGTTCGGGCAGCTCGCTCTCCCCCGCCGCGAAATGCTCCTCCAGGGCCAGACGGTCTTCCTCGGGTACCCAGTGCGGGAAGTGCGGCGCGTTTGTCGGCAGGTAGGCGAAGAAGGGCCTGTCTTCCTTCACCTGTTTCTTCATCCAACCCTTCGCCTCGCGGAAGAAGACCTCGGTGCAGTAACCCTTGTAACCTTCCCGTTTGCCGTTGTGGCAATAGGTGTCGTCGAAATAGTCGTTCTCCCAGTGGTCGGGCAGCGAGGTGATATGCGAGGAGGGGAACCACAGGCTCTCATCGAAGCCGCGATCCTCGGGCCGGTAAGGATGATTGTCACCGAGATGCCACTTACCGAACACCCCGGTGCCGTAGCCGCCGGCGCGATAAAGGTCGGCCATCGTCTGCAGGTCGGCGCGCAAGAGCGAGCGGCCGCTGCTCACGTTGATCGCGCCGTTGCGGGCCGCGTCCAGCCCCGTCAGCAGTTGGCCGCGCGATGGCGTGCACATCGGCGCCGCGTGAAAATCCGTCAGGCGCACGCTCTCCGCGTGCAGCTTGTCCATCTGCGGCGTCAGGGCGACCGGGTTGCCGTGGCATGCCAGGTCACCATACCCCTGGTCGTCGGTCATGATCACTATCACATTGGGCTGCTTGCGGCTTCCAGGCATGATTCCTCTTTGTTTAAGGGTTCCTCGCGCGAGCCCTTCAGCGTCGGCTTCAGGGCAGGCCGGGGCCTACTCTCCACGATAGCGTTGCTGGTAATATGCCTGCCATCCCGGCGGCGCGTCGTGGGCCTCCGCCGTCCTGTATTTCCCGGGAAACTTGCCCTTACCTCCCCGCTTCAGCCACTTGACGAGCGCTGGGTCAAGGCCGCGCGCCGCTATCTCTTTCAAGGCCTTCTTGTGCAGAGAGGCAACCACGGCCCGATTATCCCCTGCCACGTTCTCACGTGAGCCGAGGCGCGACAGCTCACACTTTTCCGGGTCGGCCGTGAAGCCGAGCCGCCACTCGCCGTCGAAGGCGGAGAAGAGCACTTGCCCGGGCTTGCGCCACGTTCTGTATATGGCCGGGCCTCGACTTGCTCCTCCTGTCAGCGCCACCTCGCGCGACGCTGCGGCCTTCCCCTGCGCCAGCTTGAGCATCTCCCGTGACTCGACGCCGTCCGGCACGCTCACCCCCGCAAACCCCGCCATGGTGGCGAAGATATCCTGCGGCTGGACCAGGCTCTCGCATCGGCCGCTCCCGGCGCCGGGAGCGTAGACGAACATCGGCACGTGCGCCTCGTTTTGCCGGGGCGGCATGGTCTTGTGGAAGCGCCAGCCGTCCCGGTCGTCCAGGTTGGTGCCGTGGTCGGCGGTGAGGATGAGCATGCTCTTCTTCATCAGGCCTGTTTCCTCAAGCGTGTCCAAGAACTTGCCGAGCCAGTTGTCCATCAGGCTGACCTTCGCCCGGTAGGCGGCCCTGATCCTCTCCACCCCCTCCCGGCTGAGGCCGGGAGCATTGGCGACTTGGATCAGGAAGGTGCGCGGGTCTATGCTGCCGTCGTAGCCGGGGCTCTTGTCATACATCTTCATATACTTAGCGGGCGCGTCCCACGGCTCGTGCGGGTCGAAGCAATCCAGCCAGAGGAAGAAGTTGTCCCGCTGCCGGTTCTCCCGCGCGAAGCGCGAAGCGGTAGTGAAAAGCCGCGCAACATTCCAGTCCGCCTCCCGCTTGCGGCCGCGGTTGGCGGGGATATAGACCGGCAACACGCCCAACGGCCTTGCCGCATCCTCGTCTTCCAAGATGCCGTCAAAGAGCGGATCGTGCCGCCAGTTCTCAAGGTATTCCTGCTCGCCGCTTATCAAGGGGCGGTCTACTTCGGCGCCGCGCACTTGCGTCCAGGCGTGGAAGGGATAATCAAAAGCGTGGCCGCCGTTGACCAGGTGGGGCGTGTCGTGAATCAACTGCGTGCAGTAGCCCGCTCCGGCCAGGGCGCGTGGTAGCGTGGGCACATCGAAATCGAGCGGCTTCCAGGAATGAAAGGGGGCGCCGTAGCGCCCGGTTATCACATCGGTGCGGTGCGGGATGGTGGGAAAGCTGGCGGCGAAGGCGCGGTCGAAGGACCACGAGCGCGAGCGCAGGCGGTCGAGGTTAGGCGTCTTCATGCCGAAGTTCCCATGCGCCCCTACATGGTCATACCTTAGCGTGTCTATGATCATCAGTATCACATTCATCTGCTATCCTCCTCTCCCACCACCTCCCTGTCAGCGGACGAAAAAGCAATGAACAGCACGGCATCCGAATCGCCCAGGTTAGTCGCCTGGTGGGCGAAGTCCGGCTGGATGCTGACACAATCACCCTCACCCATCTCCACCTCGCCGCCTTCGGCCGTGTGCCTGATGCGTCCCTTGAGGACCACCAGGACCTCGGCGCAATTGGGGTGGGAGTGCTTCGGGTTGCTCTTGCCGGGTTTCAGCACACACCTACCGACCGTGATCTCCTCGGAGTTGCCCAGCTCGCGTCCGGCGTACCAGGTCAAGCCGCCCCAATCCTCCGCCACCTGCTTCGCCTCCTTTGCCCTTACTACTATCGTCTTCTTCATGCTTGTTCCCTTTCTATCTCACCCGATCTTTATCTTCTTGCCTGCCGAGAGGAGGGCCGCCTCGTATACCTTCATCAGTTCCAGCGCGAACTCGAGGGAACCTTCTGTTGCTTTCTTCCTCTCGAGCACGCAGGCACAGAAATAGCGCATCTCCTCATATATCCCCCCCGTGAATAGCTGCTTGCCTTCCAGCGAAGCGAGCGTGTTCTGGGGTTCCCATACCACGGCGCCTGAATCAACGCCCTCCGGCACGTAGCTGGTCGTATTCCTGTAGTCAAAAGGGGTCCCCCTCTGTAGTGTTACGCGCTCACAGTTATCTATAGACAGGTGCCAATCCTCCCCGTAGAAATTGTAGAACTCATTAGGGAGCGGCCCTGACGCTAAATGAAAGTTCGCTATCACGCCGCTGGCGAGTTCCAGGATACATACCCCCGTCCCGTCTTCGCGCAATTGGCTGGTGACCGCCGCGGCCTTGCCGCCGACCGCGAGGATCAATGAAAGAGGATGGCATCCGTTGGCCAGCCAGTTGGTGACCTCGCGTTCCTCGAGTACCTTCTTGCCGTTCGCCGGTATAGACATCGGGTAGTTGGCGAGTATCGTCTTTAAGCCGCCGAACTCCCCGGAGCGGGCGATCTCTATCGCTTTCTTCGTGCAAGGCATGAAGGCCTTCTTGAAACCGACCACCACCACTTTGTCCTTCCGGTGCTCGATCATCTCCTCGACCTCGCTCGCCCGCATGGAAACCGGCTTCTCAAGCCAGACGTGCAGGCCCTTGTCCAGCGCCTCACAAGTCAATTTCGGATGCATTTCAGGCGAGACGGCGATGAAGACCGCCTCAAGCTCCTCCCCCTCATACATCTCGGCCGCGTTCTCGTGATAATTGCAGCCCTGCTCCTGCGCGGTGACCTTGCCGACCTCGCTATCGATATCACATATCGCTTTCAGGTCAACGGGCAGGAAACGCAGGCAGGGAAGTATGTTCCTGTAAGCATGCAATCCCGCGCCTATCACTCCGACGCTTATCTTCTTCTTGAATTCCCTCCTATACATCTCCATGCTCCACCCCCTCGATTATCTTCCCGGCAAAGCTCGCGTCTCTCTCCAGCACGTTGGCGTAATCATTGCCGGGCTTCCTATCCCCATGTGAAGGATTCAAGCAGACCGTCCGCACACCGTTCTTTATCGCCTCCTCTAATATGGCCGCGACGGGCCAGGAAGCGTCCTCGAGCGAACTGGCCCATTTTAGCCGCTCGCCCCCCTCCTCTTTTTGCCCCCCCTTCAGGTGAAGGCATTGTGTTATCCCCTTGAGCCGGTCGAGGACATCCAGCGACGGAAAACAGCCCATCTGCCACAGGTTCTGCACATCATAGATAAAGGACACCTTCCCCGTCCTGTCAAGTTCGCCGAAGAAGCCGTTGATCTCCTCCGGGCAAGTGAAGATATTGCTGAATGCTTCGTTCTCGATCACGGCCTTGAACCCGGACCCGTCTATCCTGTCGATCGCCTCGCGGTACGAATCCACCAGCCAGCCATGTTCTCTGCCGCTAAATTCGGCGCCCTTGCCCGGCGCTCCTTCCCTTGCCATCCTTGCCGAAAGCAGCCTGATCATTTCCGGCCTCATTATCCCGGCGATATCAATTAGCCTATCGACCTGCGAGAGGTGCTGCTCCCTGAAGTGCGCCGCTCCTTTTTCAATATCGTCGTGAAACAAGCCTGTTGAAAAGCAGCTAATAGACAACCCGCTCTTCGAGATGATATCTTGCGCCTTCTTTGCCTCGTCGTCTGATAGCGCCGCGATCGCCTTGCCGAATATGCAGTCCTTCAGGTCTACTACCTTCATCTTCAGCTCGACATATCTGGCGACCGCTGCCGAAAGGTCCTCGCCCCCCATAGAGTTCAGCATGGTCAAGTTGACATCAGGCATTCCTGTCCTCCCATTCTTAACCATCCCCCGTCAAGGGGAGGGTCATCTTAGCTCTCCCTTCGCCAGGGGATCGCCCGTCTCCTCGATATGCTTCAATATCCGTTCGTGCAGGTCTTTTTTGATATCGGCAAAGGCCGGGTCATCGACCAGGTTCTTCAGCTCGAAGGGGTCTTCCTTCAAGTTATACAGCTCGTTCTCGCCCGTCTCGGCGGCGACGTACTTGTAATCGCCCCAGACTATCATTCTCTGCAGAACGGTGGTGTTGGCATGACCGTGGTGCTCGCAGACCAACTCCTCGCGCCAGCCGCTGTCCTCATCCCTGCACAAGGGCAGCAGGCTGCGCCCGTGCATCTCCTCGGGGACAGTTGCCCCTGCTACATCCAGCATCGTCGCCGTGGCGTCCATGTTGATGGCGAACTCCGCCCGCTTGACGCCTTTCTCAACGCCCGACCCCCTGACCGCCAGGGGTATCCGCATCACTTCCTCGGGCATCGTTCCCGCCTTGTCCCACATGCCACCGTGGCTGGCCACGGTGTCGCCGTGGTCGGCGCACCATATCACCAGCGTGTTGTCCTCCAGTCCCAGCTCTTTCAATTCGTTCAACAGGTCGCCGATCGCCGCGTCAGTCTGCAGCGCCTGCTCGTAACACCTGGCGAGAATCTTCTGCCAGTCTGACCACTCCTTGTACTTCTTCACGCCGGGATGGTGCTGGTCCCTGTGCATCGCGTACCTCGGCGGCAGCTTATCCAGGTCCTGGTCAAAGGAAGGATGCTGCGGGATGTCCTCGGGCTTTACTTTCCCCGCGAACTCCGCCGATGGAAAGAACGCCTGATGCGGGCCCCAGAAGCTGGCC
Organism: uncultured bacterium; assembly: GCA_965372475.1. GTDB lineage: Bacteria > Oederibacteriota > JAUXIB01 > JAUXIB01 > JAUXIB01 > CBDVCL01. The sequence continues at coordinate 7,725 of CBDVCL010000076.1, forward strand.
ACCAGGCTGAAGGGCTTGTCGTCCTTGGCCAGCTCCCTTAGCTTCTCGCGGCAGAGACCCGCCACGAACTGCTCCTCGTGCGCCTCGCTGGGCCCCTGGAGTATACCCCAGGCGTTCATGAAGTGCCAGAAGTCCGGATGGTGGAGTACTATCTCCTTGCCTATCCGCTCGTCATCGTTGAAGTCGCCCTCGAACAAGGCCCTGGCGTCGCCCCAGCCCTTTTTCCTAGCGTACTCCTTATACTTGTCAGACATATATATCTTGCCGTATTCCAGCAGGCTCCAGCCCTCGCAGCCGAAGTCCTGGGCTGTCTTACGATGGTCGCAGTGCCACTTGCCGATGTAAGCGTTGCGGTAGCCTTGCTCCTCCAGGTAGTGGTTGTAGAGCTTCTGGCCGGGCTTGAAGCTCAAGTTGGGCGCGTTGCCGCCGTCAGTGAGGAGCGTCAGGCCGTGCGCGCTCGGGTACATCCCCGTGATCATGCTGGAACGGGAAGGGGTGCAGGTGG
>CBDVCL010000077.1:0-8027 GCA_965372475.1 uncultured bacterium
CCTCAGGTCAGATTGTTGGGGATTCTTGTTCTGTTGCGATCTGTGTTCGTACCATCAGAATAAGAATTCCTCAAGCCGGATTGCCGGGGATTCTTGTTCTGTTGCGATCTGTGTTCGTACCATCAGAATAGGGATCCCTCAAGCCGGATTGCCGGGGGTTCTTGTTCTGTTGCGATCTGTGTTCGTACCATCAGAATAGGACCTATGCCTATGTTCAGAATCTCCGCGATTATCTGCCTTGCCATAATGCCGCGGGTTATTTACGCCGCCACCGCTGCGCCGGTGAGCGGGGAGGTGTCCGGCCGTCAGCCTTTCATGCCCACGCTGATGTTCTTCGGGTTCCTGTTCGTGTTGTTCTACGTCCTCTTCATCGCGCCCCAGCGCAAACAGCAGAGACAGCACGAGACTGTACTCAAGGCGTTGAAACCGGGCGACCGCGTGATCACCAAGGGCGGCATGAAGGGTATCGTCAGCTCGGCCCGGGAAGAAAACGAATTCCTTCTCTTGAAGATCGCCGACAACGTCAAGATCGAGATCCTCAGGAGCAGTATCGACAAGAAATTGGAAGACCAATCCCCGGGTTAACCGCCACATTCAGAAAAATGCGCTTGGCTCCCATCAGGTTTATACTCTTATTCCTTATTGCCTTTTCCCTCTTGCTTTCCCCGGCTTTGGCCGTTTTCTGCCCCGATTGCGGCCAGGACTGCCCGGGTGAGTTCAAGTTCTGCCCGCGTTGCGGTGTTTCCCTGGTGAAAGCGCGGCAGGTACTCAAGCCGGGTGACGGGGATACAGGAGGGGCAACAGGGGCCTACACGCGGCAAGAGAGTCCCGTCGGCGCCTGGCGCCGCTTCCAGCCCCCCGGCGCGGCGGAGATAGATGAATTCCTGCGTCAGCCATGCCGCTTTCTGCTTGATTTTGAGAACATGGAGCTGATAAGTGCAAAGAGCACCTACTATCTCTTCCAGGTCGATCTGCTCGAGGACATGTATGGCCGTCCGCTCCAGAGGGAAGTCGACCATGTCAACTCTCACGGCAAGAAATACTGGATCTATAGCGTGGCCAATATCGTCGTGGAGAAGTACCAGCACAGGGATATCGGCAAGTGGCAGATAGCTTTGCGCGGCGAGGGGGAGAAGGAAGAGGGGGATTTCGAAGTGTTGACCAGGGAAGGAGTGAAGCTCGGTATGGACATCAACGAGGTGCGCGACCGCATGAGCGGATCCGCCTACAAGTTTGATCGGGAGAAGGGCAGAAAGAAAGTGCGCATCCTGAAATACAAGAAGTCCAGGAGTTGGGCCACCGATTTCTATGCCGAGTTCTATTTTTCAGCCGGCGACAACAAGCTGCAGAAGATACGCTTTGGCACGCTTTCGCTTAAGTGATAAGTTCTCACCGAAGGAAACCACGGGTTCCCTATCAATGAACTCTCCGGATCTTACATCAACCTGAAACCCGCGCGGGTAAAGTAGCATTCATTTTCACGCAGGTTTCAGGCTAACGTGGTCTGTGGATAAGAAACCCGAAAAACTATTCATAATCGACGGTCACGCGCTCCTCTATAGGAGCTACTACGCCCTCATCAACCGGCCCCTGCGCAACAAGCAGGGCATGAATACCAGCGCGCTCTTCGGTTTCGTCAAGGCCCTGATCCACCTGCAGGAGGAGGAAGAGCCGGAACACCTTATCTGCACTTTTGATATGCGTGGGCCGACATTCCGGCACAAGATCTTCAAAGACTACAAGGCCAAGCGCCCGCCCATGCCGGACGAGCTCGCCGCGCAGATACCTTTCATCTTTCGGTTGCTCGAGCAAGGGGGCGTGGACTACCTTAGCCGTGAGGGGTACGAATCCGATGACCTTATCGGCAGCATCGTGCGCCTGGGGCGCGAGCGGGGCTGGCACTGTTACATGGTTACCAACGACAAGGACCTGATGCAGTTCGTCGGCGAAGGGGTCTGGATGTATAACCTGAAGAAGAACGGCGAGAAAGTTGTCATGGGCCCGCGCGAGGTATGCCGGCATCTCGGCGTGGCGCCGGAGCAGGTGGTCGATTTCCTCTCTCTCGCCGGCGACAGCTCCGACAACATCCCCGGCGTGCGCGGCATCGGCCCCAAGAGCGCCGCGATCCTGCTGGAGGAGTTTGGCGACCTCGATAGCCTGCTTGCCGGGCTGGACAAGGTCGAGAAGCGCCGCTGGCGCGAACTGATCGAGAAACACCGTGCCGATCTTGAGCTCTCCCGTCGCCTCGTCGCCATCGAGGACGGCCTCGAGATAGCAACGGACGTGCTCGAGCGGCGCCACCGGGGATTAAATATCGAGGCACTTCGCCCTCTCTTCGAGGAACTGGGGTTCAAGTCGTTGCTCAGGGGGACGACTTCGGCGCCGTCCCCGGCGGAGCGGAGGGATGCCGGGGCGGGGCGCGATTATGGCATGGTGAAAAACCTGGAGGAACTTAAGGCCCTCCTGCCGGAGCTTCAGCAGGCCGGCCTGCTGGCCCTGGATTGCGAGACGGATTCGGTGGATGTTCATACCGCTTCTCTTGTCGGTCTGTCGCTTTCGCCGCGCCTGGGTTTCGCTCGTTACCTTCCCTTCACACACAAGGGGGGAAGCAACCTGGACCGCGGCAAAGCGCTGGAACTGCTCAGGCCCGTGCTCGAGGGGGAGCACCCGCCCAAGGCGGGGAGCAACCTGAAGTTCGACCTTCTCGTGCTACGCCAGCACGGCCTGGAGCTGAAGGGGCTCTCCTTTGACAGCATGCTTGCCGCTTACCTTCTCGACCCCGAGGGGCGGCACGGGCTCAAGGCCGTGGCCGCCTCCTACCTCGGGCGCGAGATGACCGAGATAGAGGAGCTGATCGGTAAGGGGGCAAAAGCCGTGACCATGGTCGAGGTGGACGCGGCCAGGGCGTCCGAGTACTCCTGTGCCGACGCCGAAGCCTGCCTGGAGTTGGCGCCGATCCTGAAGAAGAAGCTGGTTGAGCAGGAACTGGAGGAGCTATACACGTCGCTGGAGATGCCGCTGGTCGATGTGCTGGCCGACATGGAGACACGTGGTGCGATGCTGGACACGGGCGGCTTGAAAAAGCTCTCCCGTCGCCTGGGGCGGGAGCTGGCGCGACTGGAGAAAGAGATCCACCGCGAGGCAGGGGAGGAGTTCAACATAGATTCGCCCAAGCAATTACGCGTTATTCTCTTCGAGAAGAAAGGGATCAAGCCCCTGAAGAAGACCAAGTCGGGACCGTCCACCGATTCGGAAGTGCTCAGCCGGTTGGCGAGCGAGTACCCTTTGGCGCGCCTGGTGTTGGACTACCGGCTTCACAAGAAGATACAGTCGACCTACGTGGACGCGCTTCCCCGCCTCGTCCACCCGGGCTCGGGTAAGGTGCATACGTCGTTCAACCAGGCGGTGGCGGCGACGGGGCGGCTCTCCAGCAGCAGGCCCAACCTGCAGAACATCCCCATCCGCGGTGAGCTGGGCCTTGAGGTACGTCGCTGCTTCATCCCCGGCCGTAAGGGTTGGCGGCTGATATCAGCCGACTACTCGCAGATCGAGTTGCGCGTACTGGCGCACCTGTGCCGCGATGAGACCCTCTTGAGTGCTTTCAACCAGGGCGAGGATATTCACGCGCAAACAGCAGGGGAGCTTTTCAGCGAGGAAGAGATGGGCGAGGACGAGAAGCGGCGCCTGGCGAAAGTGATAAACTACGGCGTGCTCTACGGCATGGGCTCGCGCAAGTTTTCGCGCGAGACAGGCCTGCCGGTCAAGAAGGCGTCCGAGTATATCGAGCGGTATTTCGAACGCTATCCCGGGGTCAAAGAATACGTGGAAAAGGTGCGCCGCGAGGGCAAGCGGAAAGGGTACGTCACCACCCTGCTCGGCAGGCGGAGGCTGCTTCCCGGCTTGAGCAGTTCGTCGCCGCTGGAGAGGAGCTACGCCGAACGCGTCGCCGTCAATACTCCCATCCAGGGCAGTGCCGCGGATATTTTGAAGAAGGCGATGATCTGCATCCAGCGCGATATGGAGGGGATGCAGGCGGGCATTCTGCTCCAGGTGCACGATGAACTGTTGCTGGAGGCGCCGGCGTGCGAGGCAGAGAAGGTGGTCGAACTGGTGCGGCGGCGGATGAGCGGGGCATTCCCCCTCGCCGTACCGCTTGAGGTTAATATCGGCGTGGGGGATAATTGGGCGGAAATTCATTAGGCGGCTATCGACTATCGTTGATCGTCTATCGCGCTTGTGTATGAAAGACGATAAGCCAAGTCTATCGCCGTACGATAGCCGATAGACGATAGACGAACAACGATGATAAAACTAGGCATTGCAGGAAAAATCGGCGCGAAAAAAAAGCATGCGGGGAATCTGTGCTTTCTTCCTTTTGAAAGCGCGGATTCAAACCACCAGTGTGTAGGGGCGGACCTACGTGTCCGCCCGAGAGGGAAGGCATCCCTGTAATGATTAAACTCGGTATAGCTGGCAAGATTGGTGCCGGTAAAAGCATTATCGCCTCCTACCTCAAGGAGCTCGGCTGGCACGTTGTTGAGGCCGATGTCCTCGGGCATCGGCTCTTGCGGCAGAAGGACATCAAGAAGGAACTTGGGCGCTATTTTAGCGCGGGGATATTCGACGGCGGGGGGGAGGTGGACAGGCGGCTCCTCTTGGCCGCGGCGCTCGACCGGGAAGAGGGGATGGATTATATCAACGGACTGCTTTGGCCGCGCATTGCTGCCCTCCTTCCCGGGGAGCTTGGCGGGGACGCTCCCGTGGCGCTGGAAGCGGCGGTGCTCTTGCAGGCGGGTTGGGACGCCTTCCTGGACCGCGTCCTCGTGGTCAAGGCCCGGCGCGAACTGCGCTGCCGGCGTTTAGCGGCGCGTTTCAAGGATGTGCCGGGGCTTCTGCACGGGCTGATGGACCTGCAGGACGATTACGCGCAGATGGAGCAGGGGGCGGACTACGTTCTCACCAACGATGGTACGGACCAGGAACTGATTCGCAAGGTCAAGGAGATACCGGAGGTCAAGGGGTGCTTAAACTAGCGGAGAGCCCGTTCGAGAGGCGGGCTGTATATTACAGTTCCATCGTCGTAAGCCTGGTCGTCGTCTTGTTCTATCTGCTCTTCCTGCGGGGGGGTGAACAGGACCTCGTCCGCTACCTCGTCTTCCTCGGCGTGATGATGGTGGTGATCTTCCTGTGCGGGGTGGCTGTGGGGGTAAGGTATGCCCAGGCCTACGCCCTACTGGTCGGGGTCTCTACGCTCATGGCCCTGGCCCGGTACGGTCTGCTCTTGGACGCGAACGTGTTCTTCATCAGCCTGCTCTACGCCTTGGTGGTCATCGTCACCGCGCAGTTCGTCCGTCACGAAGAGACGCTCCTCACCAGGCTGGAGCTGGACATAGAGGGGGACGGCTTGAAGACAGCGCAATCGGAGAAAGCGTACGGGGAGTTGGAGCAGAAGGCCATGGCCGGGGACGTGAAGATCGATCGCTATGATGGACTGGTGCGCATGGCCGGGCGCATAAACTCCCTCGAAGACGTGGAAAGCGCGCAGAGGCTGATCGATTTCATGCTGCAGGAGATCAAGACCGTCATCCACGAGGAAGCAGTGGTGGTAAGCATATGCCTTTATCCCCACCCCGAGCAGGAGGGTGGCAAGTTTTCGCGCGCCTTTGGTCTGCCGGCGGTGAAGGCGGCGGGGATACAAACGAACGATTGCATCGAGACCTCGGTGCGGCGCACCAAGCGTCCCTTGATGACCAGCGACCGCATCAATGACCCGCGTTTCAGCGGGGAGATAAAGAGCGCTTTCCGCGCCGGCATCGCCGTGCCGCTGACCACGACCGTGCGGCGGCAGGAACGGAGCGAGGTAGAACTGATCGGCATCATCAGGCTGGACTCGCCCTCTGCCGGCGCCTTCTCGGTGGCGGAATTGCGCGACCTCTCGAATATCGGCGACCTCTGCTCCGCAGCTATCGTCAGCACTTATCTCTACCTCGGTACCGCGCGCCAGGCCACGATCGACCTTTTGACCGGGCTCTACGTGCACAGGTACTTCCGTGAGCGTCTCGTGGACGAGATCATCCGCGCCGAGAAGAAAAAGCTGCCCCTGGGTTTCATGATGTGCGACATAGACCATTTCAAGGAATGCAACGACCGCTTTGGGCACGTGGTGGGGGACAAGGTGCTGAAGATGGTGGCGCAGGAACTGGTCAAGGCGACGCGTAACGTCGACTTCGTCGCCCGTTACGGCGGCGAGGAGTTCGCGGTGATACTCCCCGAGACCAAGACGCGTGGCCTCAATGTAGTCGCCGAGAGGATACGCTCTCGCATCGAGAAACGGCGTGTCAAGGTCGTCGATGAGGAGGTGGCCGTGACCATAAGCATTGGCTGCGCTTCCTTCCCCCTTGACGCCGCGACGGGCGAGAAGCTGATCGGCTTGGCCGATGCCGCATTGTACCGGGCCAAGGCGGACGGGCGTAACAAGGTAAGGTTCTATGATAAGAAAGTTGACCGCAAGGGTTAAGCTGGCCGGTTTCGGCTACTGGTGGGAGGCGGGGCTCTTTTCTCTTGTCACCATTTCAGGGGTCCTGCTCCGGGGGGCGGCGGTGCCCTTCTATTATATCCTGTTTATCCTGCTGGCCGCAAAGCGTGACAAGGCCCGGACCGTGTTCGTCTTCGTCGGGCTCTCCTGCCTGGGGTGTACCGCGATCTATCAGGCCGGGGGATCGGCCTTGCCGTTTTTCCTCTGGATGTGGTCTATCTACTTCTTCACCGGCCTGGGCCTGGTCCTTTTCTCCTATTCCAAGCGCTTGCGGGGGGAAAAGTACCGCTTGGAGTATATGAAGAAGCGGGGCGGTCTGGCTGAGGCCACGGGGCGCGAAAAGGAGCTGGCAGGCCAGGTCGAGAGGATAAATGGCCGGGTCAAGTACCTATCCAATATGTTCACCGCTGTCAAGCAGATGCTGCGCGAAAGGCTGGATCTGCGCGATGTTCTCGAGCTTTCCGCTGACATGATCGAGTCTGCTACCGGCGAGCAGAAGATGCTCTTCTTCACGGTCGATGAGGCATCCGAGGTAGCGGAGGTAGCCTACTCCCGGGGGGTGGAGAGCGGCTTAAGCGGACGGCAGTTCCCTCTCAAGGAAGGGAAGGTGCTGGCCAAGCTCTGGGGCCTGAGGGACGTCAGGCTCTTCACGCGGCCGGAGGAGGATTTCGCCGGCCTGGTCGTGCCCAAGGCCTTCTCTTCGCTTCTTGTCTGCCCTCTTGTCGTTGGCGGTGAGGTGATCGGGCTGATGCTTCTCTTCGATGAAAGGGCAGACTGCTTTGACTCTTCCCTGGTGAAGAAGATAGAGGACCTGCGGCACCATATCGCCATGGGTGTGAGAAAGGCTGTCCTCTACCACAGGTACGAGGAGCGGTCGATCACCGATGGGTTGACGCGCCTCTATTCGCGGCGCTATTTCCTGGCTCGCGCCAAGGAAGAGATGGAGCGTGCCACCCGTTACAAGTTTCCCCTCGGCGTTGTCATCGGCGACCTGGACCATTTCAAGGAATGCAATGACGAGTACGGCCACCAGGCCGGCGACGATGTCTTGAGGAGCGTGGCGCAGGTCCTTGACCAACGAGTGGAAGCGCCGAGCCTGGTCTGCCGCTACGGCGGCGAGGAGTTCGCTTACCTGTTGGTTGACTACCCGAAGAAGGAAGCAGAGGAACTATGCGAAGAGATAAGGAAGAGGATGGAGGCAAAGACGATTCCGGCCATCAAGGACAAGGCGGTAACCATCAGCTTGGGCTTGGCCGCTTACCCGGAGCACAGCGACGAGCTGGACCAGCTCCTGGAAATGGCGGACGAGGCCCTGTATGCCGCAAAGCGGGGAGGACGTAACAAGGTCGTGGTCTATACCTCGAAGAAGGCGTCGCCGAAGAAAAAGGAAGCCACTAAAAGCGCGAAGCCAAGGGAAAAGGAAGAAGGATAAAGAAACCATTGACAAAGGAGGCGGAATATACTAGAATATTATGCAAGCAGTAAGCAGTTT
>CBDVCL010000078.1:0-8027 GCA_965372475.1 uncultured bacterium
TAAGATAATTGCTTGTCGCTAGCCCTTCGATTGCCCTCAGGGCCCTTCCGGTTGTGAGCGAGCCATTGTGAGAACTCCACTTACTCAGGGCGAGTCGAAGGGTTGTTAGCGCGTGAGGACAAGACGTGCCAGTCCGCGCAAACGAGATAGACCCGCTTTGACAAAGAAGGTATAATCAAGGTCTAAGCAGGAGAACGATAATGAAAGCAATGGTGTTGAGAAAGAAGCGAGTATTAAGAATGGAGGAACGGCGTAAGCCGAGTCCCGGCCCAAGGGAGGTGCTGGTGCGGGTGAGGGCAGTGGGGGTCTGCGGCTCCGACGTTCACTATTATGTTGACGGAGGTATTGGTTCTCGCCAGGTAGAGAAGCCGATGTTGCTGGGGCACGAGTTCGCGGGTGAAGTGGCCGAACTGGGACAGGGCGTGAAGGGCTTCAAGGTGGGCGAAAGGGTGGTGGTGGAGCCGGGGCACACGTGCGGCACTTGTGAGTTCTGCCGCGGCGGAAAGTATAACCTATGCCCCGAGGTGGTCTTCTGCGGTACGCCTCCCGTGGACGGTGCGCTCTGTGAATACATCGTCAAGCCCGCCTATTGTGTTTTCAAGATGCTAGCGGGGCTCAGCTTCGCCGAGGCAGCGATGATCGAGCCGCTCGCTTGCGCCATGCATGCCGTGGAACGCGGCCGCGTGAGGGCAGGGGAGAGCGTCGCCGTGCTGGGCGTGGGCCCGATCGGCCAGTTGGTGGTGCAGGCGGCTCGCGCCGCGGGGGCGGCACGGGTATACGTCGCTGACCTGATGCCGGGCCGTGTGAAGCTGGCCAAGAAGCTGGGCGCCAACGAGGGCGGCGTGGCCAGGAAGGATAATATGATAGGCAAGATCCTGGACTGGACGGATGGCCGCGGCGTGGACGTGGCCTTCGAAGCGTCTGGAGACTTCGAGCCCCCCGCGCAGACCATAGATATAGCGGCGCGCGGCGGGCGCGTGGTGCTGATCGGCCTGGGGGCGAAGCGGAAGGTACCTATCGATACCATTCAGGCCATCGGCAAGGAGCTCGACATCCTGACCATATTCCGCTTCCGTGACATGTATCCCCGCGCCATCGAGCTGGTCGCGGCCGGCGCGATAAAGCTAAAACCGCTGATAACGCACCGCTTCCCGCTGGAGAGAACGGAGGAAGCTTATAAGCTCGTTCATAGCCGCAAGGCCGGCGTTCTTAAGGCGATGATAGAGTTGTAGCGCGTGCCGCGTGCGTCGCATTTCGTATTTCGTGGCGCTGGTTGAAGACGATATGCGATGCACGATGCACGAGGCGCGAGGAACATGCGTATAGCACTAATAAATCCCCCGCGAGTCGATGGATATCCCGTAGTGCGCGAGGAGCGCTACGAGCACAAGGACATCGGTTCGGTCTATCCTCCGCTGGGCCTTCTGCATTTGGCCGCGGTGCTGGAGAAGGACGGGCACGAGGTGATGGTGCTCGACGCGAACGGCCTTGACCTTAGCGCGGACAAGACCATCGCCAGGGTGAAGGAATTCAGCCCGCGCTTTATCTACGGCCGTGTCGCTTTCGACTGCCAGCGGCAGGACTTGGAGGTGCTGTCGCGCGCCCGCCAGGCCGTCAATTGTCCTCTCGCGGTTCGCAACAAGATAATTGCGGACGTGCCTGGCATAAAGCGTTCCCTGCTCGAGCTGGGGAGCATGGACTATTTCCTCGACGGTGAGCCGGAGGTGGTTCTCGCAGAGTTGCTGCGCGTGCTGGCGTCGGCAGGCGACCCCGCAGGGGTTCGCGGCGTAAGCTATCTCAAGGACGGCAGGATGGTGAGCAGTGAAGCCGCGGACTACCTGCCGAGTTTGGAGGCGTTGCCGCGGCCGGCTTATCACCTTTTGCCCAGCCTGAAACCCTATCGCACCGGGATCTTTTGCTCGGGCCGCTTTGCCATGGTCCAGGCGTCACGCGGCTGTCCGTATCGCTGCAGTTTCTGCGCCTATACAGGGGTGCCGCATCGCGGGCGAACGGTGGCCGACGTGGTGGGCGAGCTCTGCTGGCTGGTGGACGAGGTCGGTGTGCGGGAAGTGCTGTTTTTTGACGACCTGCTGGGTGTGAAACCGGGGTATATCGGTGAGTTGTCACAGGCGATGCTTGACCAGAAACTGAAGCTGAAATGGGCCTGTTGCCAGCGGGCGGACCTGATCAAGGCGGAGGGGCTGCACCTGGCCGTGCGCGCGGGGATGGTCGAGCTGGCGGTGGGGATCGAGTCCGGGTCGCGCCGGGTGCTCAACCAAACGGACAAGAAGATAGACCTGGGGCGCGTGCGCGATATCTCCCGCTGGTGCCGGGAGGCGGGGGTGTTGTTCTACGCGATGGTGGTGCTCGGCCTGCCGGGTGAGACGAAGGGGACGATCGAAGAGACGGTGGATTTCATCAGGGACATCGAGCCGTTTTATACCCAGTACTGTTTCGCCACCCCCTTCCCCAACACGAACATCTACAAGTATTACACTGAGAACGGTTTCCTGCTCAGCGACGACTGGTCGAAGTATACCCCCCTTAATCACAAGCCGGTGGTGCGCACCGAGGAGCTCTCCGCGACTGAGCTGGCGGAGTTGCGGAACTGGGCCTACCGCCGCACGATGTTGCGTCCCGGCTACCTCTGGCGGCAGATACGGTGGCGTGATCCGATGTGGAACCTGCGGGGAGCATGGAAGCTGGGGGGGCGGGTTTGGTCGATGCTGATGGGCAAGGCGGTTAGGTAGGTTCGTGCATCGTGCATAGTGCAGCGCATGTCGCTATGTCAGGCGGACGAAATGCGAAATGCGAGGCACGAGGAACGAACTGATGAGAGCACTCATAATATCCAGCGGTTCGCGCGACCCTTCGACTCGCCTGGAAGAAGTGAAACGGATCGAACGGCTCGCTCAGGGCTAGTAGCGGATCATGCGTAAACTCAAAGTACTGATTATCAGCAGCACTTCGCGTGACTCGGGTGGATACCTCCGCGCATCGGGCCTCGCCGACGGGTTGCGTCGCGCCGGCGCCAAGGTCTTCTTGATAACGCCGCCCTACGCCCAGCCCTTCTTTCTCGATTACCTCATCTCGCTGTTGGGCAATATCCTCCTGACTTTCTGGCGCCGTTTTGACGTGGCCGTGGCGATAAAGCCCTTTCCCAATGCCTGCCTGCCGCTCTGGATACAGAAGCTCTACGGGGCCTACACCGTCGTGGACGTGGACGATATAGACTACGCCTACCGCGGCGGCTTCATCGCCTCCCTGATCCGCCTCCTGCAAAGGCCGTGGCCGCGCCGCTTCTCGCTCGTGACATATCATAACCCTCTTTTGGTGGACCATATAGTGAAGGAGTTCGGGGTGCTGCGTCGGCAGACGCGGCAACTGCCGCAGGGGGTGCGGCTGGGTCTGTTCCGGGCGCTGAAAGCGGCGGCGGTGCGGAAAGGCCGGGCAGGCCTGGGCCTGGAAGGGAAAGGGTTTCTGCTGGGTTACAGCGCCCACCTGAATGTTGCCGCCGAGGGGACATTCATCCTCAAGATGCTGGCGCGCCTGCGCGGGCGCCTGCCCGATAGCCGCTTGCTGGTGGTGGGCGGCGGACCGGACCTGGCCGGGTGGAAAAGGGAAACAAGGCGCCGGGGGCTGGCCGGCGCGGTCCATTTCACCGGCTACTTGGAGCATCGCCGCGTCGCCGCGAATATCGGCTTGGTGGACGTATGCCTGCTCTATTATCCGCCCGGCAGGGCCAATCGCGTGCGTTCGTCGATAAAATTGCGCGAATACCTGTCGCTGGGGATGCCGGTGGTCAGCAACCGTTTTGGCGAACTGTCGGATTTTGCCGGTTACTCTTACCAGTGCGGCGGCCGCATCGGGGATTTCGTGGGCAAATTGGCAAGGCTTTACAGGTCGGGGGGGGACGGCAGGGAAAAGCGTGGGCAAGAATTCGTTATGAAGGAGTATGATTGGGATACAATAAGTAAGGGGTTCTTGGGATATTGCAAGCGACAGATTGAGCACAGGGGGAAGGGAGAAGTAAGAAGGAAGAAGTAAAAAGGAAAAAGTAAAAAGGAAAAAGGAAAAAGTCGAAGACCCTACGTAACCCCTGCGTCTGCCCCCATTCCTGTCTTCCGACAGGAAGACATGGGGGCGCAGGGGCGGAGTAGGGGAAAAAGGGTCAAGGGGTGAAATGAATAGGACAGTGAGAACAGCACTACTACTGGCGTTCATCATCGTCATCAGCGCGGCGAGCTTCGGCAACGAGAGCGAGGTGATAGCATATCCCAACCCTTTTAGTTTCGAGAAATCGGTGCAGGGAGGTATCCGCTTCCTTAACCTGTCCGGCAGCAACATAGTGAAGATATATAGCTTGCAGGGGAAGTTGATCCGCGAGCTGGGTCCGGTAGCCAGGGGGAGTGCCCTCTGGGACGGGCGTAACAGGAAAGGGGAGAAGGTGGCGCCGGGCGTCTATTACTACATCGTCTATGGCGGCCGGGATGACGTGGAGGTGGTGGGTAAATTATCGGTGATAAAGTGAGTGGTCGAAACGGCGACGGGGCGACACGGCGACGGGGCGATGAACCTTGTTCGCCGATTCGCCGACTCGCTGGTTCGCCGATTCAGACTATGATTCGCACGATCGCGTTGTCATTTGCGTTTCTTGTCGTGCCCATCGCCCTAAGGGCCGACATCGCTGCGATGGGGCTTGACCATCTGGACATGGTATACGACGCCAGGACCCGGGCGCTGCCCTTCGCCTGTGCTTATACCGACGACGTCACCGCCGTCTTCGTCAACCCCGCCGGCCTGGGCAGGATGGGGGAGGATTTCCAGGGGTGCTTCGGCGGTGGCAAGCTGGCCCAGGGCATCAGCCCCGGCTATATCGGTGTCGGTTTTGGCACTGAGAACGTCGGCCATTACGCTCTGCTTATCACCTACACCGGCTACGGGAAGATGGTAAGCGCTCTGGAAGGGGCAGGGGGAGAATTCATCGGCTATGGGGAAAGCTTCACGCCTTATGATTACCAGTTCATGCTGGGGGCGGGGACGGATGCTTCCTTGTTCGCCGACGTGCCCTACCTGGATTCAATATACGCCGGGGCCGTGATGAAGAAGGTGAGCCACGGCTCGCTCGGATACCAGGGGGGAGGAGTGCTTTTTGATTTCGGCTTGGCCTATGGCGGTGAAGAGGAGAAGAATAAGCTGGGGGTCAGCGTGCATAACCTGGGCAAGGAGTTCCTGGGGGCAGAGGCGCCACTGCTCTTACGGGCAGGCTGGGCCTCGCAGGAAAGCCTCGCCGGCGCGGGGTGGTTGTTGTGGGGACTGCAGGGGGAGGGATTGCTTGAGGGACGGCTGGGATTACGGGTCGGGGCGGAGTACCGCCCCCCCTTCCGCGTCCTCGCCCTTAGATTGGGTTATGTGTATGATTGTGACCTGGGGGGGGTGTCGGGATTGGCGGGAGGGTTTGGCGTGGATGTCTCCAAGGGAATGCTGCACGGCATGAGCTTGGACTACGCCATCCAGCCTTTCGGCGACCTTGGGTTTCACCATACCATCTCCTTCAAAACGGGTTTGCGTATGAAGCGGGCGCCGCGTGCGAAGCGGAAGGAAAAGGTGGTGGAGGCAACGGAGGCGGCGGCAGAGGAAGCGGCGCCGGCGGCCGCCGGGGAGTAGGCCGCGCCGGCGGCGGCGGGAACGGACTGCGCCTACGAGGAGGCCAGGGGCGAATACAAGAATGGAAATCACACGCGCGTGCTTGACATCCTGGGTACCAGGGACTGCCTGGCCTCCGGCAGGGCAGAGATCTTCATCCTCCTGGGCAACGCCAGCTACTCGCTCGGCTACAAACAGCAGGCGCTGGGGTATTACCGGCGAGCCCTGAAGATGGATCCCGAGAACGAAGAGCTGAAGGGGTTCGTGGAGAAGCTTAAGGGCGGTAGCTAGGAGCTAGTAGCTGGAAGCTAGGGGCAGATGGGTGAGGCTTCCGTGATTCCTCCTGATTCGTTGTTGCTGCAACGGTATTTCTCTTCTCATTCTCCCTAACTACTAACCGCTAACTACTAGCTACTGTATGGTATAATACCCGACTATGTTCAAAGAATTAGCCGAGTTAACAAGAAGATACGTCTGGCCCTATCGCTGGCAGGTGTCCCTGGGGATAGCGATGTTCGTCGCCGGCAATGTCCTCGGCTGGTTTCTCAACTGGCTGCAGCAATACCCCGTGGACCTCTTGAAGGCGACCATGGCGGAGGAAGCGGCGCCGCATATCCCGCTGTGGGTGTATTTCTTTCTCGGCAGCAGGCTTTTCCCGGCCAGCGTCTATGTCCTCCTGAAGTTCGTGGCGCTGATGATGGGGATAGTGCTGATACAGATGGGCTCCCGCTTCCTGATGCGCCGTTTCATCCGGGGCACCTCGCAGCGCGTGGCATACGACCTGCGCGACGTCTACTTCACCCACCTGCAGAAGCTTTCCTTTTCCTTTTACAACAGGTCGAAGACGGGCGACCTGATGGAGCGCGCCGTCAACGACATCGACAAGGTGCGGCGCATGGTCGGCGAGGGCGTGATGCAGGTCACCGAGATCGTCACCCAGTTGCCCGGAATCATCGTGCTGATGCTGGTGCTGGACGCGAAGCTGACCGGCATCGTCTTCATCCCCTTCGCCTTCATCCCCCTGGTAGTCTATTTCGTCAGCCAGCCCCTGCGCCGGGGATATCGGCGCGCGCAGGAGAAGAGCGCCGAGATATCGGCGCACACGCAGGAGAATTTCTCGGGCATCCGCGTCGTCAAGGCCTACACGATGGAACCGCAGCAGCGCAGTATACTGGAAAGGCTCTCGCGCGAGAACCTGCGTATCAACATGGGGGTGGTGCTGCAGCACAGTTTCCTGCACGCCGGCATCGCCCTGCTGATAGGGCTCAGCTTCATAGCGGCCGCCGCCTTTGGCGCCGTGGCGGTGATAGAGGGAAGGATGACGCTGGGTCAGCTCTGGGCCTTCAACACCTACCTGATGATGCTTACCTGGCCGGTGATAGCCCTGGGCATGGTGATGAACATGTTCCTGCGCGGCATGACTTCAATGACGCGCATCAACGCCATCCTCGATGAGGAGCCGACGATAAAGGACAAGCCGCCCCTGGTGAAGCTGCCCTACATGAAAG
The DNA here is from genome assembly GCA_965372475.1 of uncultured bacterium. Lineage (GTDB taxonomy): Bacteria > Oederibacteriota > JAUXIB01 > JAUXIB01 > JAUXIB01 > CBDVCL01. The sequence goes on from CBDVCL010000078.1 coordinate 7,155, forward strand.
GACGCATAGAATTCAAGGGCCTTAACTTCAGCTACCTGGGTACGGATACCACGGTGCTTCAGGATATTGACGTGGAGATGAAGGAGGGACAGAAGGTAGCGATTGTCGGGCCCACGGGTTCGGGAAAGACCACCTTGGTCTCGTTGCTGCCGCGGCTCTACGAGGTCAGCGCGGGGCAGTTATTCATCGATGGCGTGGACGTGACGAAGATACCCCTGGCCGAGTTGCGGCGGCAGATCGGCTTCGTCGCCCAGGAGGACTTCCTCTTCTCGGAGTCGCTGAAGGAGAACATCGCCTTCGGCGTGGGGCGTGCCAGCCAGGATGAGGTGGAACGGGCGGCGGACATTTCACAACTGCTGGACAACGTATTGGAGTTCCCCGAGAAATTCGACACCGTGGTGGGGGAGCGGGGCATGACGCTTTCGGGGGGGCAGAAACAGCGCGCCGTCATCTCGCGCGCTCTTCTGCGCGACCCCAAGGTCCTCATCCTGGACGACGCTTTCTCGGCCGTGGATACCCAGACGGAGGAGCGCATCCTGCAGCGGTTGAAGAAGGAACTAAAGGGGCGCACCAGCATCATCATCTCGCACCGCATTTCCACCGTCAAGGACGCCGACCTTATCCTGGTGATGGACGGGGGGAGGATAGTGGAGCGTGGCAAGCACAGGGAGCTGGTGGCCCGGGGCGGGCGGCACTCGCTGATGCTGTCGGCGGACAACCAGACGATCTCGACCCAGTATGCCAAGCCCATCGGCCTGCATAAGGACTCCTGGTACTACTTCGGCGTGTGGTCGAAGACGAAGGGCGTTTGCCGCTTCGGCTACCAGGCCGGAAACGCCGCTCACTTCAGCTTCACCTGGCTCGATCCGGAGA
>CBDVCL010000079.1:0-7964 GCA_965372475.1 uncultured bacterium
GTGCGCGGCGACGGTAGTAGCCATCTTCATGGCGGGTCTGGCGCTGGGCTCATGGCTCGCAGGCGGGCTCGCCAGGCGTCTCGAACCGGCGAACCGGCGAAACGGCGAAGCGGCGAGCGACAAGCAACGAGCAACTAGCAACAACTTACTATTCGCATATTTCAATCTCGAATTCCTCATCGGCATCCTTGCGTTGATGGTGCCCCTACTATTCACCATCGCCCGCCCCCTCTTCGGTGTCATCTACCGCGGCTTGTTCGAGTTGCCGCTTCTTTACCACCTGGCGCGTGTCCTTCTCAGCGCCGTGATAATCATGCCGGCGGCGACGCTGATGGGGTTGACACTGCCGCTGCTGGTAGAGGCGCTGACGCGCCGGCATAGCGGGCTCAGCCGCCAGGCGGGCTTTCTCTACGGCGTGAACTGCGGCGGCGCGGCCCTGGGCGCTTTCGCCTGCGGCTTCCTGCTCTTGCCGGCGTTGGGTACCTTCAAGACAGTCCTGGTTGGTGTGGCGATCAATCTGATTATTGCGGTTATAGGGTGGAATGCGTTGGGGAGGTGGCCCTTGATTGGTCGCAAGGGTGCAAGGGCGCAAGGGTGCAAGGGTGAAGGCACGAGCGACGGGGCGAACGGGGCAGGAGCAGGGATATCGCCGGTTCGCCGTCCCGCCGACTTGTCCGCCGAAGCCTTGGCGAAGGAGGATTCGCCGGTTCGAACGTACATTCTGGTTATCTTCGCCGCCAGCGGATTCTGTGCATTATCTTACGAGATAGTATGGACCCGCCTGCTGGTCGTCAACATCGGCCCGGCTTCCTACAGCTTCGCCACGATTCTGTGCTGTTTCATCTTTGGGTTGGCGCTCGGGAGTTCGGTCTACGCAGCCGTCGCTTCGCGCATCCGTGACAAGGTGTTTTCTTGCGGGGTGTTGCTGCTCTTGGCGGGCCTGGCGGCGGCGGGGGTCACGCTTCTCTTGCCGCGTCTGCCGTTCATGGCAGCGCGGCTGATCGATTCCACCAAACACAGCTTCTTAAGCCTGAGTCTGGCCAGGTACCTTCTCTCCGCCTTGGTAATACTCCCCCTGACCGTCTTCTCGGGCGCTTTGTTCCCGGCGGCTGCGGCCGCTTACACCCGGGACGCCTCCCGGCTAGCGCGGCACGTGGGCCGCCTTTACGCCGGCAACAGCGTCGGCTCCATCCTCGGCGCGCTCGCGGCTGGCTTCATCCTACTGCCGTTGCTGGGCACGCAAAGGGCGGTTTTGCCTGTCATCGCCCTGCAGCTCGTCGCGGGCTGTTACGTCGTGATCAAGAGGCGTGGCCTGCTGGCGGCGGCGCGCTTGTCGCCCTTGCCATTGGCGGCCTTACTAGGCCTATTGCTGTCCCCTGGCGCCGACGCCAAGGTGTTCTTCGGAGGGAGTTACATCCACAGTGAAGGGTACCGGCTTGCCGCGGCAAGGGGGCCTCACGCTGAGCGCGAGCTCCTCTATCACCGGGATGGACCGGGGTGCACCGTTACGGTGCTCAAAGTGCGCGGGCGCTCCACGACCATCTTTGAGATCAACGGCAAGACCGACGGTTCCAGCGAGCACAGCGACATGAATACCCAGACCTTCAGCGCGCATCTGCCTTTGCTGATGCACCCCCAGCCCCGGGACGTGCTCGTCATCGGTTTGGGCACCGGCACCACCTTTGCCAGTTGCCTCAAGCATCCGGTGGCGAAGGTCACGTGCGTCGAGCTTCTTCCCCAGGTGGTGGGGGCGGCGTCCTTCTTTCATCGTTTCTATGGCGGCGACCCGACGCGGGATGGCAGGTCACGCCTCGTCGTTGGTGACGGGCGCAGTCTTCTCTTCTTCAGCCGGGAGAAGTTCGATGTCATTGTCAACGAGCCGCCGAACCCCTGGATGAGCGGTGTCGGCAACCTATTCACGCGGGAGTGCTTTCAGGCCATGCGTCTACGCCTGAGGCAGGACGGCATCGCCTGCCAGTGGCTCCAGGGATATCGACTTAGCCCGGAGACCTTCAGGTCCGTGATCAGGACGTTTGCCGATGTCTTCCCGCACGTATCCCTGTGGTGGATCGATATCACGGGGGGGGATTTCCTCCTGCTGGGTTCGGGCGAGCGGCACGGATTCTCTTTCGCCGATTTGGACGAAAAAGTCAGGGAGTATGGGATGAAGGACTATTTCTACCGTGAACGCACGATGGATTCCTATACTTTCCTGCGGCGTTTTGTCGCCGCCGATGATGACCTGCGCCGTTACGCCGGGCAGGGAACTGTGATAACCGACGACAATGCCTTCCTGGAATGCGTCGCCGCTCGCGAGCTGTACAGTGACCATCTCCTCGAGCTGTACAGCCAGCTCGCCGATATTTCCGTTCCGCCCTCTTCCTTGTTGACGAAGGGGCGGCAGGCGGGAAAGGAGGTAGAAGATACCTTGCTCTTTTATCACAAGAACCGCCGTGAGCTGATTGATTTCCTTCAGGACTTTTCGGCAGCGGAGCGCTGGGAAACGGAGTACGTGATGGACGGCAAGGCGAAGTGGCGGCGGGACAAAGATGTGGCCGCCGTCGTCACCCATATGTTGGGCAAACATGTTGGCGGACTCCGTGACAAGAGCCGGCGGACGGCGGACATCGCAGAGCGGCGCGCATGGTTGGAGGAAGCGCTTGCCGGTTGTCAGCTCTCCTTGTCGATAGAGGCGGCGCAGCCGGCGGTCTATCCCAGGCTGGCGGCAGTCTACAGGGATCTCGGCGACCTCAGTTCCAGTATGGAAACGATCGCTGCGGCTCTGGCGCGGGGATATGCGAGTGATGAGGTGTACGAGGCCCGGGGCGAGACGCTCTTTGCTTTCGGGGTCCGGCACAGGGAGCAGGCGCGGCGCATGCGGGAGGAAGTGGACCAGGCGGCGGCGACGGAAGAAAGGGGCTTGGCGCGGGGGTATTTCCAGCGGGCGGCTGATTCCTTTCGTCAGGCTACGGAGCTCAACCCGGAGAACTCGACTTACTGGATGAACCTGGGGGTGGCGAGGATAAGCCTGGGGGACAGGGCAGGGGGGGAAGAATGCCTGCGCCGGTCTCTACAGGTGGACCAGGACAACGCCAAGGCAAGGGCATACCTGGCGAAGCTGAAGCAGGAGGCGAGGAAGTAGTGGAGCCCCACGGGCTGAAGCCCGTGGCACCAAATTCGCTTCCGCTCGCGGGGCGGAACCCTGAGCCGACTAGGCATTCAGCCTCGGACTGAAGTCCGAGGCTTTCTGCCGAATGGGTAAGAAAAGGAAGAACAGAAGAAAGGAAGAGGGACTTCTTCCAGAAGAGGTCCCAGGTCCGAGTTCCGCACATTGTTACAACCACCCCCTTCCCCTCGCCTCTCCCCGCGCCGCCAAATCCGCCGCGAAACCCCGCAAGCCCGGTAAGTAGACCAAAGACCCCTTGAATCGTGCCTCGTGCCGCGCATATCGTATTTCGTAGCGGCAAACGATATGCGAAATGCGATGCACGATGCCCGCCTCCGACTCCCACCTCCCGCCTCCCGACTCCCGCTTGCCCGCCATAGCCCCCGCGTCTGCCCCCATTCCTGTCTTCCGACAGGAAGACATGGGGGCGCGGGGGCGAAGGCGGGACTCCCGACAACCGCTCTATTTCTGTTGTCTTGAAGTAATCCCTCGCTCAATACCCAATACTCAATACCCAATACTACTTTGCCTCCGCCTCCCGCCTCCCGCACATTGTTACAACCACGTTACAGCTAATAGTTACACTAATTTTACCCTCCCGTAACACTCCCGTAACACCCTTTCTGCTAGCATATATATAAAGAAGGTTGCTTGAAAGGGCGGGGAAATGCTTTCACTATATTATACGCCGTGCGCATCTCTGGAAAGACAAGGGTGATGACAAATAAGATCATAAGGAACATGCCGTTTCTGCCCCGTTTCGTGGCTCTTCTTTTCGTCCTGTTGCTCTGCCTCGCGCCCCCTGCGCACGCGGATTGGCAGAGCGGCGCGCCGCCAGCCCAGGACATCCTGCACGTCTGTGGCGGCAGCATGAACGAGTTCCAGTGCTCCAAGGTAGTTGACGCCCTAGTCTGCCTCGGCCACAACGTTGTCGCGATCATGGATGGCGGCACTCACGGTATCACTGATGAATTGGCCGGGCTGGGCATGTCCATCACGGATTTCGACCAGGTCTATGACAACCGTTTCAGCATCCATGGCACCAACGACGAGATCACGAGCGATGATGCGACGCTGTTCAACACCTTCTTGGCAAATGGCGGCGGCCTCTTCCTCGTAGGAGAAAACTCGGGGTTCCCTTCCCGTAATGACTCCCTGATGAATTACCTCAACACCTACATCAATGCGCCTGGCTTTACGACGTCGGGGGTGGTCGGGGAAACGACCGGCGTCCATTGGACCTCGGTTCTCAACCCCGATCCGGCTGTCTTGGCCGCGGCGCAGAACTTCGGTACCGACCCGATCGATATGAGCCTCTTTAACGTGTCAGGCAACCACTCCACAATGCAGTATATAGGTGCCTTCCCGCCGGGCTCGCACGGCAGCGGCCAGCCGGTTATGGTCACGGACGGCACGGGCGCCTTGCCGGCCGGCTACGTCAGCTCCGTGGCCTATGGTGGCTGCGGCGATATCCAATCGCCGCGCGATGCCGGCAAGGTGTTCGTCCATATGGACTCCGTGATCACCAGCTGGTTCGGAGTCGCGTGGCAGGCTTGCAACAATCCCGCGGGAATGGAGGCCAGGTTCCTTCGGAACATAGTCGACTTCCTTACCGTTGATCCGAGCCAGAGCGGCGCTACTAAGATTGTCGACCCCGCCGCGGGCAACCCCCTCGACACTTTCCAGTACACCCTCATGTACGAGAACAAGGGCACCCAGGACACCAACCTCTGCATCTATGACACCCTCGACGCTAATTTCACCTTCCAGTCCAGCGATCCTCTCGCCACAGACCTGGGCGGCGGGCTCTACAAGTGGTGCTTCGGCACCGTCGACCCTTGCGAGCGGGTCTCGGTGAAGGTGAACATGCAGGTGAGCCTCACCGCTGAGCCCGGCGTCGTGCCCAACACCTTCGACGTGGTGCGCGATTCCAAGACCACCATCACCTCCAACGTCGCCAACTACCAGATACTCGCCCCCGAGGTGGTCATCGCCAAGGCCGCCAGCCAGACGATAGTCGCGCCGGGCGATACCGTGACCTACACTCTGACTTACAGCAACCCCACCTGCTACATCGGTTCTTCCACCCTCGCTAGCGACAACTTCAACGTCAATGACGGCCTGGCGGGATGGAGCCAGTTGTTCGCCCCCCCAAACAAGGGACAGGACTTTGATGAAGCCACCGAACCGGGCCACGTGTGGCACGATGATTATGACAAGCAGATCGCCCTGCACAACAGCTCCTACACCTATAACGGTACGGTGACGGCGGACTTCTGGGTGGATGACAATCCCATTGACGGGGGGACCGGCCTCGTGCTGCGGCAACAAAGCGGGGGGGGGTCCTACCTTCTTAACCTAGTGCCCAGGTGCAACGGCAACGCTCGCATCCAGCTTTGGTATGCGGACGCTAACTGGCGAGTCAGGTTGGGCCAGATGACCATAATCGCTAATAGTTGGGTGCCGAATTATGGCAACTGCGGCAGCAAGTATTCGCCGGGAGATACCGACGAAATATCCGTGACGATGACGGGCAACGTGTTCGAGGTCTACATCAACGGCATCCTCATGACAACGATCACCGACAACAACTGGTATATCAAGGAGCCCGGCTATAACGGCATCTTGGGCGGTAATGACGCCATGGTGGTGGATAACTTCTCGGTGATCGGCGACCCCTCCTGTCGCTACGCTTTCGACATGAGTATATGGGACACCATCCCCGGCAAGACGACATACGTGGGCTGTTCCGATGCCAGTGTACCCTCTTCTACTTCCTGCGGCGAGTCGGGCGGCATCGTCAGCTGGTCCTTCGGCACCCTGCCGCCCCTGGCGCCGGGGGAATCGGGCACCGTCAATTACTGGGTGACGATAGACGGAACGGTGCTGGACACTGAGATAATACCTAACATAGCGAATGTCGACACCTACGACGAGGGTCCCTACGATTCCAATAACGCGCCGGTGACGGTTTCGACCACCCCGTCTCCCATTTTCACGCTCGTCAAGTCGGCGGGCCCGACATCCGTGACGATCGGGGACAGGGTGACCTATACCGTCATCTACGGGAATGTCGGCGTCGCCGGCGCTTCGTCCGTGGTGATAACCGACCTCATGCCCGCTGACACGATCTACGTGGGATGCAGTGGCGGCAGCAAGTGCGACGAAAGCGGCGGCACGGTGAGCTGGACCATCGGCAACGTGGCCGCGGGCGAGAGCGGCACGGTGGAATTCTGGGTGGACATCGACAATACCGTCAGCGACGAGCAGGTGATCCCGAACCTGGCGACGATAGACAGCAACGAAACGGCACCGGGGACCTCCAACAACGCGCCCGTGACCGTCTGGTTGGCGACGCCGACCCCTACTAGGACCTTGACGGATACCCGCACCGACACCCGGACTGCCACACCCACAGCCACGCCGACCTGGACGGAGACGAGCACCTTGACTTCCAGTGCAACGAATACGCCAACGCATACGAGGACAGACACCCCGACGCACACGCCCACCGCTACGGAGAGTGCCACGCCCAGCTGGACGCCCACGCATACACCCACCGCCACCGAGTCGGCGACGCGCACCGCCACCGCCACCTGGTCGCTGACTGCCACCGTCACCCCTACGGATACCCGCTTGCCGACCTACACCATCACCCGGACGACCACGCGCACGGCCACGCTGACGGCGACCAGGACGGACACCGAGACGCTCACCCCCACGCATACCCCCACCTGGACGCGCACGGCGACGCGGACGGATACCCCCACGGTAACGCTGAGCGACACGCGTACCGCCACTGAGAGTGTCACCGCCACCATTACCGAGACGTGGACGCCGACCAGCACGATCACTCTCACCAATTCGCCAACGCCTACGGAGACACGCCTGCCGACTTGGACCTATACCAGGAGTCCCACAGAGACATTTACCAGGACGACTACATCGACCATTACGCTCACGGCCACCAGGAGCGTCACACATAGCTCGACGCCGACCTGGACCTTGACGGCAACGGAATCGGCTACCCCCACTATCACCCTCAGCGACACGCGTACCGCCACGCGGACCGCGACCACCACCATCACCGACACCTGGACGCCGACCAGCACGATCACTCTTACCAACTCTCCCACGCCCACAAAAACACGCCTGCCAACCTGGACCTATACCACTAGTCCCACAGAGACCTTCACAACTACGGATACACCGACCGTCACGCTGACGCTCTCGACCACTCATACGCCTACCACCACCGAAACGGCGACACCCACCTCGACGCCCACGCTCACGCCGAGCATGACCTTAACGGCGACCGAGACCGCTACGCCCAGCGTTACCCTCACCGCCACGCCGACGCACACGCTAACCGATACACGCACGCACACCCTCACGGCCACCGAGAGTGTCACTGATACAGCGACGCCGACCTTCACCCTGACCAATACCGAGACCTATACGCGCACCTTTACCCGCACCGCCACTCAGAGCTGGACGCCTACTGCCACGCGCACCTGGACGCTCACGCCGACGGAATCGGTCACGGATACAGCGACGCCCACTTGGACCCTGACGCACACCGAGACGTGGACGCCGACTGTGACAGAGACGGATACGCCAACGCTGACCGAGAGCAATACGCCGACGCATACATTGACAGCGACGGAATCGGTCACGGATACAGCGACGCCCACTTGGACCCTGACGCACACCGAGACGTGGACGCCGACTGTGACAGAGACGGATACGCCAACGCTGACCGAGAGCAATACGCCGACGCATACATTGACAGCGACGG
>CBDVCL010000080.1:0-7952 GCA_965372475.1 uncultured bacterium
CCCTCCCAGAGCTCTATTCTTCCTCCCCTTTCTTCTCTACTTCGACCTGCTGGGCGGCGAGAAGATAAGGGGCTACTTCGACCTTGTCCGCTACGCCTATCCCGACCGCTTCTATGGCATGGGGCAACTGGCAGACGGGGTCATTCCCCTCTGGAATCCCTATCTGCTCTGCGGCCTGCCATACCTGGCCAACTGGCAGTCGGCCCTTCTCTACCCGCTGAATCTCCCGTTTCTCTTCCTTCCTTTTCCAGCCGCCTACAACGTCTTCGGCTTGCTGCATATGGGCCTGGCCGCGCTGGGGGCCTATCTTCTCTGTCGTGAACTGGGGCGGGGACAGGGACCTGCGAGCGTGGCCGGCCTCGTCTACGGTTTCAGCGCCTATCCCCAGCTGGTACTCAACTATCCCAGCCATATCTCCGCCTACAGTTGGCTTCCTTTCCTGTTGCTTCTTGGCGGCAGGGCGGCGAGGCGGCGGGTGTATATCCTGCCATTGCTGTTGGTGGGCGCGCTGCAACTCTACGCGGGTTACCCCCACACCCTTTTCTATTCATCGGCCCTGCTCATCCTCTACCTGGTACTGAGCGCGGGAATTCGCCGTGCCGTCGTTGTGGCCGTGCCGTTTGTCGGCGGCCTCGCCCTGGTGGGAGCGGCACAGCTCCTGCCGTTCCTGGAATTCGCGTCCTCGGCCCGGCGCCTGGGAGACTGGCAGTTCGCGTATTCGATGCCGTCCCGGTTCCTGGCCACGCTCTTCTGGCCCTTCATCCTCGGCCAACCGGGTTGGCCTGGTTACCGTGGCGAACTGGCCTTCAGCCTCTATGAATTATACTGCGGTGTCCTTGCCATCCCCTTGGCGTTGGTCGCCGTTCTTGCTCTGCTGGGGTTGTTGTTCCGCTCTCGCAAGCGGGTCGTCGCGGACAGAACCAAAGGGCGCTTCTTTGTCTGGCTGTTTCCTTTCGTCCTGCTCTTTCTCTTCGGCACCAATACCCCCCTGGGGAAAGCGTTGCTCTGCTTGCCCGGGTCGGGGATCTTCGAGTTTGCCAAGGCCGTGCCGGTGCTTGTCATCTGCCTGGCGTTGAGCGCGGCATGGGGCCTTGAATTACTGGCTGGGGCAGTGGCGCGGCGAAGGCGGAAAGCGTTCATGGTGGCGGGGGTGGCCCTGTTCCTGCTGGATTTTACGGCACTGCGCCTCAAACAAGACATAGTGCCGCATCCCTACAAGAACATAGGGCCTAGGAGCGCTTTCAGCGCGCTGGAGGGAAAGGAGGCGGGGCGTCTTCTTTGCCTCAGGCCGGCGATGGAACAGGGACGAGGCTTCAGTTGGGCGCGGAACAGCGGGGACGCCGCGCGGGCGATGGTCGAGACACTACAGCCCAATACTAACCTTGTTGCCGGTCATGCTGCGCTGAATGGTTTTCTCTCTTTGACGCCGGCGTCTTTCGAGCCTATCAAGCGCTATTACCAGCGCGCTTACCCTTATGACCGGGGTGACCTGTTTCAACGGGCGAACCTGCATTACATCGTTATCCCTTCGAGGCTGGCGGGGGAAAGGTACGAAGAGGTGTCTGCGGGGGCGGGGTTCCGCCTCTATCGTTGCCGGCAGAGGAGGGGGCGCGCTTACCTGAGCGAGGACGCGGCGGGACGTCGCCCTCTCGCTCGCGGGGAGGTGCGCTACCTGGCGCCCGGACCCGGCAGGAGAGAACTGGAGTTCTCCGCCCCCGGGGACGCCTTCCTCTTCGGTTCGGAGGACCTGGTGGTCGGTTGGCGCGCCGTATTGGACGGCCGGCGAGTAGAACTAAAGAGGGCGGAACCGTGCTTCTACAGCTTGGCGGTATCAAGGGGGAAGCATTACCTGGAGATGGTGTATCGCCCGGGATCTTTCTTGGTCGGTCTCTTTGTTAGTCTGCTCTCCGTATTGGCGCTGTGCGCTGTTGCCGCCGGGGTTGCCATGGTTCGACGATACAGTCCGTCGTTGGTCCTTCGCCGTTGGTTGAAGAATACGGCGGTTCACGAACGACGAAGGACGAGCGACCCTACTTCGCTCTACGAGCTTCGTAGGGCGGGCGAGCGACGAAAGGAGTTCTTGACAGCGAAGGCTCTACGCATTATAATCCGAGTCCCATGAAGAAGATCAGGCGCAAAGCGAAAGGGATGAAGGGGTTCCGCTGGCTCTATCCAGGCGTTCGCCTGAAGAGATGGGGGACGCTTCTGGTGATCTCGTTGCTCTTCGTTGGTGTGGGAGCTTTCGGTGTTTTCGGTGACGCCTTTCACGGTATACACTTACGCATAGACAGCCTTGACCGTCTGGTTCGCCACGCGCGCAAGCTGGTGTTCATCGACATCCTTTTGATAGTCCTTGGGATCACAGGAGCGATCTTCGCCTACCGGCGGGGACTCTACGCCGTGCTTTCTATCTTTCGGCCCCATTCGGGCAGGGAAGACGTGATGGGCGAGTTGTTCCGCCGGGCCCGCTTGCGGCGCGGCCCGCAGGTGGTGGCGCTGGGAGGCGGCACGGGCCTGCCCAGCCTACTCAAGGGGCTGAAGGAGTATACCAGTAATATCACGGCGGTGGTGACGGTGGGGGACGACGGAGGCAGTTCGGGGCGCCTGCGCCGCGCTTTCAAGATGCCTCCGCCGGGAGACATCCGGAACTGCCTTCTCGCCCTGGCCGATACCGAGCCGCTGATGGAGAAGCTGTTCCAGCACCGTTTCCACAAGCGGAACGAGCTGAACGGGCATAACTTCGGTAACCTCTTCATAACCGCGATGTCCGAGGTGACAGGCGATTTCCGCAAAGCGATGAAGGAATCGAGCAAGGTCCTGGCCATCCAGGGCAACGTCGTGCCGGTCACCTACCAGAACATGGTCTTGAAGGCCAAGCTGAAGGGCGGCGAAGTGGTCGAGGGGCAAAGCGCCATCGGTCACAGCGGCGGTATAGAGCGGGTCTACTTGAAGTCGCCGCGCGTCAAGGCCTCACCGGAGGCGCTGAATGCCCTGCGGCACAGCGAGGCGATAGTGCTGGGTCCGGGGAGCCTTTTCACGAGTGTTTTGCCCGACCTGTTGATCCCCGATGTGGCCCGGGCGGTCAACGAGGCCCGCGCGGCGAAGATCTACGTCTGTAATATCATGACCCAGAAGGGAGAGACGGATGATTTCAGCGCCGCCGACCACCTCGAGAAACTGCTCGGTAACAGCGGCCTGAGCGAGGTGAATTACATCATGGTCAACGACTGCCCTATACCTGGCAATCTGCTCAAGAAATATGCCCGCGAGGGATCGCGCCCGGTGGGGGTGGACAGCGAGCGGTTGGAGCGCATGGGAGTAAGGGTGGTGAAGGGCGATTTCCTAAGCGAAGACGACTACGCCCGGCATGACTCGCACAAACTGGCCAAGGCGATCATGAAGTTGATATTGATTTAGTACAGGGTTCTGTGCTATACTAAGGGGTACTGGGGTTGTCGAGTTTTCGAGTCATCAGCGTTATCGGTGACCCGGTTGGTCTGGTTTATATGCACCGTGTTACCGGGTGCAGGATATAGGCAAGAATACGTAATTGGGTCGATTCGTCTCTTGCCCCCGGTAATAATATAGGTCTTATAGGACCTATAGGACATATTAGACATCATGGACAAAGTTCACCCGGCATTCTTTTTCACGGGTATCCTCATGGTCGTCCTGCCCTTCCTCTTCTTAGGGTCATGGAAGTCCAGGCGTGCCTTGGTGGTGCGGTTTTTCGTTTGGGGGCTGGTAACGTGGTGCATCGCCTTCTTCCTCGGGGAGATGTTCAACCAGATGTTCAAGGGGGACATACTGAGGTTTATCAGCAGCAGGGTTCCCTTGTCCTACCGGTTGGAAGCAGAGGTACTCTATATCGCGCTTATCTTCACATTGATCGAATGCAGCCTGCTTCTTCTCGTTCTCTTGCGTGGCGGCTACAAGGGGGCTGACTGGAACCAGGCCATTTCGCTGGGCCTGGGGTACGGGTTCATCGAGATGCTGTTCTTCGGCCTGCTGTGGCTATTGGCGGTTGGCGCCGCGAGTTTTTACCCCGCTAAGATCCCCGCGGAGGTGCTGGGCCAATTGCAGATCATGCCCTGGATGAATTTTGCCGCGCCGGTGATAGAGCGCTGTTTCACCTTCCTCGTGCATATCTACACCGTGGTGCTGATATCTTATGCTGTGCGGACAGTGCGCTGGGGGCACCTTGTATGGGCGATCGTGTATAAGCTTGCCTTCTACGGGTTGATAGCGTATGGCTGGTGCAAGTATGGTTACCGTTCCTTGATGGTCGACGTAAAGGTCACTTGGAACATCGAGCTGGCCATCGTTGCTTTCGGCGGCTTGGGGTTGGCAGGCCTGCTTTACCTGGGATACGGCTACATGGCGATAGACGACAAAGCCCGCCGGGAAGAGGAAGAGAAGCAAAAGGGAGAAAAAGAGAAGAAGGGAACGTCAGAGGACGAGAAACCGGATGGGGGTGCGGCAAGCGGGGGAGATGCTCCCGCTGCGGGCGCGGGAGGGGGCGCTTAGGTCTGGCTTGGCGGCAGGAGGCGGGGATTCTCGGAACTTGTTGAGCCAACCATTCTGGCGCGGAGGCAAAGATGGGCCTGTTGGACGCGATAAAGTACCCCAAGGTTGGCCTGTATAAACGGGCCATAAAGACGAACTCCTCCGACCACGAGTTGAGGGTGAAGTTGGGGGAGGTCTACCTGAAGATCTTCAAGGAGAGCGGTAAGGACAAGTTCCGCGATGAGGCCGTCAAGAGCTTCGAGGAAGCCCGCGGCATGGGCAGCACCAACGCGCTGGTCTTCCTGAGTCTCGGTGAATACCGGGAGAGCACAGGGGACATCGAAGGGGCGAAGAAGGTGTTCCGCGAGGGGATCGATAAGTTTGTTTCGCGGGTGCGCAACTCGGCCTCCAACAGGGAAGAACATGCCTTGAACGTAGTGCATCTATACAAAAAGGTGAACAGGCTGGCAAAGGCCGGCATCGAGATAGACGGCGTGCGCGAACAGCTGGAGACGATACCGAAATCGCTGCTTTATATGTTGGATGATTTGTCTAAGAAGTGAAGTGGTACTGCTATTGGACGCTGTGCCCGCTCTGTGCGGGCTTTTTGTTTTCTGGCGAAGAATGTAGTTGCTCGTTGCTAGTTGCCAGTTGCTCGTGTATGTTCTAGAATATATCTGCTAACGACCAGCGACCAGCGACCCTACTTCGCCCCCAGTCTGCCCCCGCGCTTGTCTGCCGACAGGCGTAGGCGGGGAGGGCTAGGTAGGGCAGGCGAGCGACGAACGACGAACCACGAGCGACTAACTATGGATGCCTTTCCAGTAGATTACCACCTCCACACCAAGTGGTGTGAGCACGCCAAGGGTGAGCTGGGCGACTACGTGCGCCGGGCCATCGAGCTTGGCCTGGCCGAGATAGGATTCGCCGCGCATATGCCGGTGATGTTCCAGCCGCACGGCAAGCTTGCCCTGACGCGGCAGGAAGTGGACGTTTACGTGGCGGAAACAGAGAAGTTGCGCCGCGAATACGCGGGGAGTATCGCCATAAGATTGGGCGCCGAATTCGACTACCGCGAGGAAGCGGAGGGGGAGATAAAGGAACTGGCTGCGGCTTACGATTTCGATTACCTGCTTGGCTCGGTGCACAACATCGGCGATTGGCTTTTTGATTGGGATGAGCACGCCGCGCAGGGCTGGCGAGGGAAGAGCGTGGATCAGGCCTACAGCGAGTATTATGGTCTGCTCACCGCCACGGCGAAGAGCGGGCTCTTCGATATCATCGCTCACTTCGATCTTATCAAGAAATTCGGCCCTAAACCCGGGCGAAGTGCGTTTCCCCTGGCCGATGCGGCGATCGCGGCCGCGGCCGAGGCGGGAGCGGTGGTGGAGCTGAATTCCGCCGGCTGGCGTTACCCCTGCGGGGAGCTTTATCCCGCGCCGGAATTACTGGCCGAGATGGCGGCAAAGGGAATACCGATCACCTTCGGCAGCGACGCCCACCGGCCGGAGGACGTGGGGCGCGATGCGTCGCGTGCCCTGGAAGCGGCGAAGCAGGCAGGTTACGGGGAGTTTGTCACGTTTGAGAAACGGAAACGGAAGGTAGTTGAATTTTGAATTCAAAATTCAAAATGCAAAGGGCTTCTCATTTTTAATTTTGAATTTCTAATGAAGCGTCACCGCTATCTGTACCTCTTCCTATTCGTCTTCTTCATCTCCTTTGCCGCCTACCTCAAGACGCTGGCGCCTTCAATCGTCACCGAGGGCGACAGCGGGGAGTTCATCACCTGCATCGGCGTGAGGGGTGTTCCGCACGAGCCGGGGTACGCGAGCTTTCTCCTTTTCGCCGCGGCGCTGGCCTCCCTTGCCCCCGGGGGCCTGGAGTGGGGCCTGAATCTCTCCTCCGCTCTGGCGGCCGCGCTCGCGTCGGGCCTGCTCGCCGTGCTCTTCCTGCGCTTGGCCGGTATTGTGCGCGGCGGCGAGTGGCCCTTGTCGGCCGTCTGGCTGGCGACGCTGGCCTTCGCCTTCTCGCTGAGCTTTTGGGAACAAGCCGTTATCACCGAGGTGTATGCCTGCACGGTGCTGTTGCTTGTGGCGCTGATGCACCTGGCCCTGTCGCTGGCCCGATGGAGACGGCGGCGCGACTTCCTTCTCTTCTCGCTCTTGCTCGGCTTTGGCTTCAACGTGCATTATCTGGTAACGCTCGTCGGCGGGCCGTGCTGGCTCTACTTCTTCTTTCGCTATTTCGCGGGTGCGAACCCCTCCCCATCGAAACAAGAACCGCGAGCTGAAGCCCGCGGTTCTTATTTCGCGGGTGCAAAGCTCTTGCTGCTTGGCGCTATCAGCGGTTGGATCGGCTTCTCTACCAACGTCTATCTGCCGTTGGCTGCCGTTGCGCATCCGCCGATAAACTTCGGTGATCCCGCCGGCTTGAGGAGTCTTCTCGCCGCCATCTCGCGTGCCAGTTACGAGGCGATGGCGTTCAAGCGTCCCTTCGGGCACTTCCTCAAGCAGATCGCGGGATACCTTTACTTTTTGAGCAGCCAGTTTCCCTGGTATTTCTTCCCCCTTGCGGCCTGGGGATTTATTTCGCTTTTCCTGCGCCGGAGGCGATGGGCCCTGGCTTCCGGCGGACTTTATCTCCTCTTTAGCCTGGGGTTGATCTGTCTCATCAACTACGGCGACAGGGACAGCACCTTCTACCAGGCGCGTGTCTTTTTCATACCCGGTTACCTGGTGGTGGCGGCGTGGCTCTGCTTCGCGCTGGGCGACCTTTATCAAAGGGTGAGGGGGCGGATAGGGGTGAAGCGGGCGGCGTTGGCCCTGGTTTGTCTCGGCCTGCTTTCCCTGTTCCACCTCCATGGGCGCAATGGGGGCCGCCTGGACAAGAGCCGTAACTACGTCAGCTATGACTACGGCCGGAACATGCTCGCCGGCCTCCCCGGCAAGGCCATCGTCTGCACCGAGGGGGACAACAGCCTCTATCCGTTGTTCTACTTCAAGTATGTGCATGATCAGGCCAGGGAGGTGGTGCTGCTTCATCCGGGCATGTTCAGCAAGGTGTGGTACCTGGAGATGTTGCGGCGGGAGCATCCCCGCTTCGAGGTTTACAGGGGCATGACGCTGGGGCAGGCGGTATACCTTAATTCCTCCCTTGCTCCCGTCTACTTCGTGAGCGTGCGGCGGGTGGGGAATACTATCAAGGCCCGTCCCCTGGACCTGCTCTACCGGATGGAAGGGAGAGAAATGCCGCCCGCGGGGACGCTGAGTAGCGTCCCCGTGCGGCGCTGGCTGAATGATACCTCCGTGCCCAAGGACTGGCGAGAGCAGTCAATAATCGCTACCTACAGCGAGTGGTTCCTGAAGGCCGGCACGGCGGCGGAGGCCGAAGGGCGGGACGCGAGGGCGGCAGAACTCTACCGAGAGGGTTTGAGCATCAAGATGGGT
>CBDVCL010000081.1:0-7939 GCA_965372475.1 uncultured bacterium
GCTGCTATCTTCTTCCCCATCTCCTTGACCACCCCGCCATCCACGAGCACGTCCAGCTTTTCTTGCCGCTTGTCCGCAGGGCCTACGACCATGCCGCTCTTGATCAACAGCTTCATTATTTTGACCTCCCATTTTTCCCCGCCACGGCCTTGCCGCGGCGCTGGGCAACGAGGTAGAGCACTGCCATGCGCACCGCCACGCCGTTCGTGACCTGGTCAAGGATCACCGCGGACGGCCCGTCGGCGACGCCGCTCGAGATCTCTATGCCCCGGTTCATCGGCCCGGGGTGCATGACCATGATGCCCGGCTTGGCACGCTTCAGGTTGCGGTTGTTGATGCCGTAGATGCTGGCGTACTCGCGGATCGAGGGGAAAAGGCCGCCCTGCTGTCTCTCCAGCTGGATGCGCAGGATGTAGGCGACGTCGGCTTGCTTGAGCGCCTTCTCTATGTCGTGATACACCTTGACCCCCATCTCCTCGATGCGCGGCGGGATCAACGTCGCCGGCCCCGCTACCGCTACCTCCATCCCCATCTTGCGCATGCCCCAGATGTTCGAGCGGGCGACGCGGCTATGCGTGATGTCGCCGATGAAGACGACCTTCAGCCCCTTCAGCTTGCCCTTCTTCTCGCGGATGGTGAAGATATCCAGCAATCCCTGCGTGGGGTGCTCGTGCGGGCCGTCGCCGGCGTTTATCACCGACGCCTTGAGCGACCTGGCCAGCATTGCCGGCGCGCCGGCGCAGGAATGGCGTATCACCACCATGTCTATGTTCATCGCCTCTATGTTGCGCGCCGTGTCAACCAGTGTCTCGCCCTTCTTCACGCTGGAGGCCTCGGCGGTGAAACTGACCACGTCGGCGGACAAGCGCTTCGCGGCCAGCTCGAACGAGGTGCGCGTGCGCGTGGACGGCTCGTGGAAGAAATTAACCACGGTCACGCCGCGCAGGGCGGGGACCTTCTTCACCTGCCGCGTGCTCACCTCCTTGAAGGACGCCGCGGTGTCCAGGATCAGTTCTATTTCCTCCGCCTCCAGGTACTCCAGGCCCAGAAGGTCCCTGTTCTTGAGCATTATTTCCCCTCTCCTTCATAGATGACCACGCTGTCCTCGCCATCCACCTCTTTCACCTTTACCTCGACGTCTTCCTTGATAGACGTCGGCAGGTTCTTGCCGGTGTAGTCGGCGCTGATGGGCAGTTCGCGGTGACCGCGGTCCACCAGCACGGCCAGCTGGATGGCGCGCGGCCGCCCGTAGTCCACGAGGTGGTCGAGCGCGGCCCGCGCGCTGCGCCCCGTCATCAAGACGTCATCGACCAGCACCACCAGCTTGTCGCTGATGTCAAAGGTCAGTTCGCTCCCCTTCACCGCGCGCCGCAATGGGTTGTCGGCGACGTCATCGCGGTAAAAGGAGATATCGATCGCCCCCAAGGGCAGATCGACCCCCTCGATCTCCTTTATCTTCTCCACGATACGCTTGGCGAGAAAATCGCCCCGCTGAAGCATGCCGATGATCACCACGTCTTTCACGCCGCGATTGCGCTCCACAACTTCGTGCGCCAGCCGCGTGATGGCACGCCCCATCATCTCACCGTCCATGACCTTCGCTTTTACTTTGCGTTTCTTCGCCATTTGGCCTCCTTGGCCTTCGCGGCAGCCGCTGAACCATCGCGGAAGCGCGGAAGCTTCTCCGCGTTCTCGGCGCCCCCGCGTTTGTCCCCGTTTCTGCCCCCCTTCCTGTCTTCCGACAGGAAGACATGGGGGCACGGGGGCGGGGGTTCTGCGTTCTCCGCGGCATCAAAACAAAAAACGCCCAACCCGGTGACCGGGAGGGGCGAATCTCCAATGCTGAACCCGCCGTCGCCCCGGGCGCACGCAAGGCACCGAAGAGCGATGGCGTGATCTCGCTATGCTTATGGTATTAATCCACCATAAGGATAGAAGAGCTCAACCCTTACCGGCCACGCAGAACCAGTTTAAAAGGTCATCGGAGTTTATCAGTTCCCCGCGAGGATGTCAATGATAATCCGAGAACCCCGGAGGTCGCTCGTTGCTCGTTGCTAGTCGCTCGTTGTTATAGATTCAGAAAGCGTTTACTTCAGCCGCTAAACATCATATACTTATGGTTTCAGAAGAAGAGAAATTGAGCAAAAGGAGAAAACAATGAAGCACATCTTGATTCTGACACTGGTGCTGGGCGCAGTGATGGGCGCGACGGTGGGCTGCCAGTTGATGATGAGCAAGGAAGAGCTGAAGATGGCGCACGAGAACGCCACGATCAAGGGCCTGGTGAAACTGCAGGCAATGATCGAGGTGTATAACGGGCCCCGTTCCTACGCCGACCGCCTGATGGATCCGCGCGATCTCTTCGGAGAGATGCCCAAGGAGTTGATAACCGGCAGCAATAAGGTCGTTTTCGAATTCGACGGCACGGGCGGCTGGTTTTATGACCAGAAAAACCGCCGCCTCTCCATCAACCTGGAGGGCGAAGACCACAAGGGACGTCCCTACATCGAATGGTGGCGGTATTGGAAAGAATCATAAGTAGGCAGTAGACAGCAAACAGAATACAGGGATTTCAGCCGCCCCTGTCTACTGTTTACTGTCTACCGAAGTATGACGTGGTAGATCGAATCCTCGTTAAGCTTCACCACTATCTCCCCTGCCGACCCTGCGCTCATTCCCACGGGCCTTTCCGTAGCGTAGCCGTTCTCGTCAAGCGCGATGACGCGGCAAGTTCCCGGTTGCCTGAGTCTTAAGGTCAGCCGCGCGTCTATCTTCTTCACGCCCATCGGCGCGCCGCCCAGGTCCCGGATCTCGCCGCCACGCGCCTTGAACCCATAGGGTTGCTCCTCCGTTAACACCTGGACAAGTATCTTCCCGGAGTCCACGAGCGACTCGCCGTCCAGGGATATTATCATCAGCGAGCCGAACTCGTTCCCCGACTCAATACTCAGGTGAGACAAATCTATCCTTCCGGCCTGCTTGAGAAAACCGGCCGCTCCCTGGCTGCGCCAGGTATTCACCCTGACCAGCCCCCGTGCGTAATCCCAGTATAGCTCGCCGCCCAGGCTCTCTATCGTCTTGGCCTTGCGGTCGATGTGTTTCCCTAAGTCATGGTAACGTGACTTGCCCGGGCCATAGGTACGCGAAACCTTTCCGACGAAGAAACTTAATGGGTCTATCTGGTCGCCCGATCGACTATCGACGATCGACGATCGACCATCGGACTTGCGCAATTCATCAAGCGCCTCAGCCCCTGCGCCCGTGGCACGCTCGAGCGAGAACATCTCCTCCAGCCCCAGTACCTGGCGCACGGCATGCTCCGCCTCCCTGATGTCACCGCGGCGATACTGCAAAGCGGCGGCGGGAAAAGCCCCAGCCACGAGGGGACAACCCACCTGGAACTTACGCATGCCCTGGTCGGCGAGGAAGTTGTTGCCCACGGCGAAGAGGAAGATGCCGTCCACCCCCTGCAGGCTGCCGTAGGCCGATGCGAGGAAGACCATTTCGGCGCGGTAACGGTTGGGGTTGGGCCAGCCTATCTCGGAGATGGTCTGGGGATAACCCTCTAGCTGGAAGAAGTGCAAGGGCCCCAGTTTCGCAGGCGCCTTTACTGCCGCGGCATCCTCCCAGGTGTGGCCGACACGCACCGAGTAGGAAGCACCCTCGCCCTCGTGCTTTCCCCCGAAGTAGCCGTGGCGGTCGAGCAGGTCGCCCACCGTGTAGGTGTAATGCTCTATCGCCTCCAGCATCGCCGGGTCGGCGGTGCTCCAATTCCCCGCCGAGACGAGGCCGCCGTAGCCGAGGTCCTGCTTGATGTAGTCGACCGTGGCGCGGTAGTAGCCGCGTTGGTTCTCGGCAAGGAAGCGCGCCTGGTCGGAGATACGCTTACGGCGCGCCGCGTCGGCGTGTGCCAGGCCTTCACGCGTCATGTGCCAGGCGCCGAAGAGCTCCGCCCTGCCGTGCCCGTCGCCATCAGCCGCGGCGCCCCCCCAGGCGGCGCGCGCCTTTTGCAGCGAGCCGTAGCGCTTTGCCAGCCAGGCGCCGAACATCTCCTCGAGGCGACGCCAGTAAACGGCAGGCAGACGCTTCTTGTCCAGGGTCCAGAAGAAGTAGCTGTCTTCGTTCTGGATCTCCACGATAGCGGCGGCCGGCTCGCGCGCCAGGGGCTTGTTCGTATAGGGATTGCGACTCGTGAGCATCGCCTTGAGCCAGGAACGGTGGATCTCCTGCATGCGCGGTTCGTGGAAGAGCAGTGTGAAGGGGATCTTCTCCTCGGCCTCTTCGTAGCCCTTGATGCCATAGCCGGGCTTGACGTGGAACCAGAGCGGGAAGTAGAAGCTGAGATAAGTGTAGATGCCCTGCTTCTTCATCGCCGCCACCAGGTAATGCAGGTCGTCCAGCTTCTTCGCGTCCACCCGGGCGGGGTCAGGCGCATCGGCATCGAAGAGCGCGCTGTGATAGCGCACCATATTCACGCCCAGCTTGGCCAGCTTGCGCGCCAGGTAGTCCACGCTTGCCCTGTCGCCCGCCGCGTTCTCCGCGCTCACGTTCACCGCCCAGAAGCGCACCTCCCTGCCGTTGCCGAGCACGAAATCGTTGCCGCGGCGGCGCACGAAACCGCTCTCCCCTGCCGTCCGCTCGTTAAGGCCGCGCAGGTCAAGAAGCGCCCGTGACGAGAAGCTGTCCAACTCCGGCTCGTAAGGGAAATAGCCGGGGTCCGCCTTGCCCGACCTCTCGCCCGGTTTGAGCGCACCGCGTGGCATGAAGGCACCGCTAATGAGCAGGAAGCAGTCGAAGCAGGCGGTGAGCTGTTCCCCCTCCGCGGCGAGCAACCTTAATTCAAAGGTGTGCTCCTCCGCGTCCAGCTTTACTTCCCCCAGGTAGACCCAGTTGGCGCAGAGGTGAGTGCGTATCTCGACGCTGTCTGCCAGCGCCACGTCGCGGCCGCACTCCTGCCATTGGCCGTTATCGAAACGCCAACGAAAGGGGCCGTGCTTCCAGAACTTACGCGCCCAGAGCCCATATTCCCGGGAAGCGGCGACCTCGACCTTGTATTTCGCGTAGGCTTCGCCGCCACTTCTCTTCCCTTCGTTGCTCAACCATTTGCCGCCGGAGAGTATGCCGCTCTTAGCCGCGAAAGTCGAGGCGGAAAAACTTGTTTTCGCGGGGAAATTAGTGTCATAGGCGTTTTCTCCTTCCCACCATATGTATCGTTGACTGTCTATCGTCGATCGTCGATCGTTGCCGGCAACGGTGACCACTAATACAAAAGCAAGGACAGATACGAGGAGAAACGATGAGCGCTTGATCTTTTCTCGCCACATAGAGATCATTCTACAAGACGGGATAAACAATGTAAAATCAATATGCTGACCAAATCTGCAGGATAAGGGGTCAATACCCCATTTGAAGCGATTCTTTGTCTTCTCCGTCCTATTGACTTTCGCGCCAAATGTGTTATATAAACTATAGAAGCTGGCTCAATATGTTTTCACTTGCCAGTTAAAGGGGATTTATGTCGCCTTTTCGGGCTTTTTGCAAGAAATGATGACAAAGCGTCACAAAATATCAGTCCTTTCCATATTATTTTTGGCGGCCATATGCCTCTTCCCGCCTCCCTGCGCCGCAGACTGGGCGGCTGGAGCGCCCGCTCCCCAGAACATCCTCTATATTGGCAATGGAGGAGAAGCGGGTGGGCTTTGTAATGACTTCCAGGAAAAAGGGTTTCTAGACGCGATGGTCTGCCTTGGTCATTTTGTCACCACGATCTGCGCCCCCTGTGGCGGCGGCGACAGCGGTTTCACGGACGAGCTTGCGGGTATGGGGCTTTCCATCACGGATTTCGACCAGGTCTGGGATAACAGGTTCAACAAGAGCGCTTGTGACGTGATAACCGCCGCGGATACGGCGGCTTTTAACACATTGCTCGCGGACGGCGGGGGATTGTTCCTGAACGGTGAGAACTCGGCCTTTACCGATCGCAACGACGCCCTGATGAACTACCTCAACACCTGGATCAATACCCCCGGTTTTACTACATCGGGCGTTGTTTTTGACGGCACGAGCGATCCTCGCCTTACCAACAACGCCGGTGACCTGAGCAGGATGATGAATTTTGGCACCGACTACGTGGATATGGGCGGCGCGCTCTGGCGCATGAATAACTCCTGGGCGCTGGGCGGCTTTCCCATCGGCACGCACGGCAGTGGCACGCCGATTCTGAAGAACCTTGGGGCCACTGATTTCCCGCTTGACACTATTACCTACGCCATGGCCTACGCCGGCTGCGGCGACATCCAGTCGCCGCGCGACGCCGGCCGGGTATTCGTTTACATGGACTCGCTCGCCACTTCCTGGAGCGGGGTCGATGTTGAGACCTGCGTTGGCCCGCCCCTTGGCTCATCAAAATTCATGTCGAACATCATCGACTTTCTCGCGCCCGAGCCCTCGGAGAGCGGCCTGACGAAGATAGCCGATCCCAGCCAGGGCTTCCCCCAGGACACCTTCGAGTACACGCTGATGTACGAGAACAAGGGCACCCAGGACCTTAATATGTGCTTGCGCGACCAGATACCGGCGGAATTCACCATGCTCGGCAGTGTGCCCGCCGCTACTGACCTGGGGGGTGGGCTCTACGAGTGGTGCTTCGGCACGGTAAACCCATGCGAACTGCGTTCGGTGGTCATAGATATGCAGGTCAACACGGGCACGCCGCCCGGTGTGGTGCCCAACACGTTTGACCGCACCGCTAATGCCAAGCCGCCCCTGACCTCGAACGTGGCCGACTACACCGTGCTGGCACCGGAGGTGATGATCACGGAGAAGAAGGCCGATCCGACCGAGGTAATGTCGGGGCAAATCATCACCTACACCTTGGCGTATACCAACCCCTCTTGCTTCCTCGGCGTCTCCCAGCTCGCCTATGACACCTTTGACGTTAACGATAACCTGGCCGGCTGGCTGCAAGGCCTGCCCGGCGAAAAGTACAACGAGTCAAGCTACCCGGGCAACGCCCACCACGACTTCTGGCAGCCCCAGTTGGCCCGTCACGCCAACTCAACTACTTATGATGGCACGGTCAGCGTCCGCTACTGGGCCGAAAACGGCAGCGCCGACGGCGGCATCATCCTGCGCTACCAGGAGGCGACGGGCGAACATTACTACCTCCAGGTGACCACCAGTACTACCGTGGGGGTGGTGTCGCTCTACTACGCTCCCGACAACACTCATACAGGCATGACCCTGATCCAGGAATTCACGGGGCTTGACACGGGCGACGGCAATAAGAGCTTCGGCTCGCTGGAGAACATCCAGGTAGTGATGACGGGCAACCAGTTCGCCATCATCTGGAACGGTGGGCCGTTGGGTACAGTCACTGACGGCGCCTGGCGCATCCAGGAGCCGGGGACCAACGGCATCTACGCCGGCGCCAACCGGGAGTACGTAGTAGGGGAGTTTGAAGTGGCGGGTGATCCGTCCTGCCGCTACGCCTTTGATGTCGTGCTTTCGGACGTGATCCCGGCCAAGACGACTTACATTGACTGTTCCGACGCGTGCAGTTTCGGCGGCGGCACGGTTTCCTGGAACCTGGGACGGCTCGACCCGGGCGACTCGGGCGTGGTCACCTACCGCGTACAGTTGACGGGAGCGGTGGTGGCGGACGAGGTGATCCCGAACGTGGCCCAGATCCAGTCGGATGACGAGGGCCCCTATGATTCAAACAACGCGCCGGTGACGGTGCTGGCGGGCACGCCAACCTTTACGCTTACGAACACTCCTACGCTGACGAATACGCCTACGAATACGCTGACACCGACGCCAACGCTTACGCCCACGCCGAGCAACACCGTGACCTTCACGCCCACGCTGACGGACACGCCTACTCTCACCGACACGCCCACCTCGACCCACACCGTGACCTTCACCCGCACGCGCACCG
>CBDVCL010000082.1:0-7919 GCA_965372475.1 uncultured bacterium
TGACGGCGGACCTTCTGCTAGAGGGGGTGCATTTTGAGATGGGCTGGACTTCCGCCGCAGACCTGGGGTGGAAATCGCTGGCGGTGAACCTGAGCGACCTGGCGGCGATGGGTGCGAGGCCGGCGTACGCGTTCCTTTCACTTGCGTTGAGCCGGGGGCGAAGGGATTCTTTTTTTCGGCGGTTCATGCGCGGCTTCAAGAGGTGTGCGCGCTGCTACGGGGTAAGGCTGGCTGGCGGTGACCTGTGCCGCAGTGCCGGCGGGTTGGTGATAGGGGTGACGCTGACAGGGGAGGCGGGCAGGTGTGGAGTGAAGAAGCGCAGCGGGGCGCGGCGGGGACAACGCCTGGCTGTGCTCGGTGCTCCCGGGGAGAGCGCTTGCGGCCTGGCACTCCTGCGCAGGGGGAGGGAGGGGAGTCCGTCCCTGAAGAGGGCCCACCTGAGGCCGCAGCCGCTGGTAGAGGCCGGCCTGCTTTTGGCGGCAGAGAAGGAAGTGGGCGCGGTGATAGACGTGTCTGACGGGCTCTCGGCGGAAATACACCAGCTGGCCCGGGCCGGCGGGGTGGGGTTCGAGGTGGCGGAGGATCGCATACCTGTCTCGGCGGTACTGAGAAGAGGTGCCGCCGAGTTGCGGCGGCCGCCGCTGGACTACGTCCTGCACGGCGGCGAGGGCTACGAGCTTCTCTTTACAGTGGCGGCTAGTGTGGCTGAGGCGCTGGCGAAGCGACTGGAGCGCAGGCTGGGACTGTCCATGCATCTGATCGGACGGGTGGTGAGAAAAGAATACGGTGTGAAGCTCGTGCGCCGTGACGGTACGAAAACTGACCTGTCGTGGGGAGGGTATAGTCATTTCTGAAGACGATCGTCAGCGCGTGAAGCGTCGTTCGTGATGCGTGAAGCGTGCTTCTGTCTACGATTCACGCTTCACGAAGGACGAAGGACGACCAATGGATAAAGAAACGAAAAAACACCTTGATTTCGCCAGGCAACTGGCGAAGGAAGCCGGGGAGATCGTTCTCGCCGGTTACCGGCGGCCCGTGCGTGTGAGCTACAAGGGCGAGATAGACCTGCTGACGGCCACGGACAAGGCAAGCGAGAAGCACATCGTCAAGCGTATCGCGCGCGAGTACCCTGATCACGCCATCCTCGCGGAGGAGGGGGGCGAGAGGGGGACGGGCGAACACCGTTGGTTTGTCGACCCCCTGGATGGCACGACAAATTTCGCGCACAAGTATCCCTTCTTTTCGGTTTCGCTGGCCTTGGAGGTCAAGGAGGTGATGGTGCTGGGTGTGGTCTATGATCCGCTGCGGCATGAGCTTTTCGCCGCGGCTCGGGGCGGGGGCGCGAGCCTGAATGGTGAGAAGACCAAAGTCACGAAAGAGAGGAAGCTCAGCCGCGGCCTCTTGTCGACAGGCTTCCCTTATCAGCGCGAGGAGAAAGTAAGGCAGGTGGTTCATTTTGCGAACTTCATCGGCGTCAGCCAGGCGGTACGGCGGGACGGCTCGGCCGCCCTGGACCTCGCCTACCTCGCCTGTGGTCGCTACGACGGCTTCTGGGAACACAGCCTGCATCCCTGGGATACCGCCGCGGGGATAGTGATCGTGGAAGAGGCAGGCGGGAAAGTGACGGATTTCAAGGGCGGGAAGTTCAATCCCTTTCTCAAGGAGATCGTCGCCTCGAACGGGCATATTCACGGGCAGATGCTGCGGGTGTTGCGCAAAGGGATGTAGTATCGCGAAGCGACACGCGCCTTGCCTGTTCTGCGTTGCAAGTATCGCGGAGCGACACGCGCCTTGCCTGTTCTGCGTTGCAAGTATCGCGAAGCGACACGCGCTTTGCCTGTTCTGCGTTGCAAGTATCGCGAAGCGACACGCGCCTTGCCTGTTCTGCGTTGCAAGTATCGCGAAGCGACACGGGCTGATCCTGATCTACGCCACAAGTATTGAGTATTGGGTATTGGGTAGTGGGTGGCTTGCACTCGTACAACTCAATACTCACTACTCAATACTCAATACTGACTTTTGGCATTTGTGGACAAGAGAAAACTAAATTCCGTCATCAAGCACCTGGAAAGGCAATACGGACGGCCGCATATCAAGCCGCGGACGGAACCGTTGGATTCGCTCGTGGCGACAATTCTCTCTCAGAGCACCAGCGACGTAAACAGCGGGCGCGCCTACGATTCCTTACGGCGCGCCTTTCCCACTTGGCGGCAGGTCGCCGCTGCGCGCGCCGCGAGCGTGGCGCGTGCCATCAAGAGCGGTGGGTTGGCGCGGCAGAAGGCGGCGCGCATCGTAAAACTGCTGCGGCTGGTCGAGAAGGAGCGTGGCAGGTTGAGCTTACGTTTCCTGCACCGCATGAACACGATGGAGGCTGTTCGCTGGCTCGTCTCTTTCCAGGGAGTGGGGCTGAAGACGGCCTGCGTGGTCTTGGCGTTTGCCTGCGGCCGCGACATTTTTCCCGTTGATACGCACGTGGAGCGCGTTAGCGGGCGCCTGGGGCTTGTGCCGGCGGGGACGAACGCGGCTAGGGTGCACTACATGCTCGACCCGGCCATTCCCGGTGGCGGCAAGCTTTCCCTGCACCTGAACCTGATCCGCCTGGGACGCGAGCTGTGCAAAGCGCAACGCCCCCTGTGTGGTAGTTGTTTCATGCGTTCGGTTTGTGATTGCTTCAAGAGGGTGAAGCGCTTGTCCGCCATAGTCTAGACGACGGCGGATGAATCGTGCGACAGGAATTACGCTTCACGAATAACGCTTCGCGAGGGACATCGCAGTGTTTAACCAGATAACCGCAAAAGACATCAAGGCGCTGAGGAAGATCGTTGGTCGCAAGAACGTGCTCGACCGTAAGAACGATCTTCTCCTCTACAGTTACGACGCCTCGCTGGAGAAGGGCCTGCCGGGAGGCGTGGTCTTTCCGCCTTCGGCCGCGGCGGTGGCGGGTGTTGTCTCCTACTGCTGTTCGCGCCGCCTGCCGCTGGTAGCACGCGGCGCCGGCACTAACCTGAGCGGCGGCTCCGTGCCGCTGCAGGGGGGAGTGATACTGCAGATGTTCCTGCTTGACCGCATCGAGGAGATCAGGGCGGAGGATCGCGTGGCGGTGGTCGAGCCGGGAGTAACGACGCAGCAGCTTAACGACGCGGCAGTAGCGAAGGGGTTGCTTTACGCGCCCGATCCCGCGAGCATGAAGGTCTCCACTATCGGCGGCAACCTTGCTGAGAACGCGGGTGGCCCGCACTGCCTGAAATACGGGGTGACCACCAACCATGTCTTAGGGCTGGAGATGGTCGACGGGCTCGGCCGCCTGGTGAAGTTCGGCGGCGACACTGCGGAGAGAGGGCCGGGCGGCAACGTGGTTAACCTGGTCGTAGGCTCGGAGGGCACGCTGGGTGTGGTGACCAGGGCTTGGCTGAAGCTTATACCGCGCCCTGCCGCGGTGCGCACGATGCTGGCCCTCTTCGACGAGCTGTCTGCCGCGGGTGAAGCGGTTTCGGGGATAATCTCCGCCGGCATAGTGCCGGCCAGCCTGGAGATGATGGACAGGTTGGTGATCAGTGCGGTACAGGATGCCGAGGACCACGGTTACCCCGGCGACGTAGAGGTGGTGTTGATCATTGAATTGGATGGTCGCGATGAAGAGATCGCTTTGCAGGCCGACGCGGTAGTGAAGGTGTGCCGGCGGCACGGGGCGAGGGAAGTGCGCCGGGCAAAGGGCGAAATGGAGAGGGAGAGGCTCTGGTCGGGTCGGCGCGGCGCGGTAGGGGCTGTGGCGAGGATAAAGCCCAACCACCTGGTGATGGACGGGGTGGTGCCGAGGACGAGACTGCCGGAGGCGATGCTCAAGGTGGTGGAGATAGGGCGAAAATACGGGCTGATCACGGGCAATCTTCTGCACGCCGGCGATGGCAACCTGCACCCCCTCTTGCTCTTGGACGAACGCGACGTGGACGAGGTAGAGAGGGCGAAAAAAGCCGGGCAGGAAATAGCCCGCGCCTGCCTTGAGATGGGAGGGACGCTTTCAGGTGAACACGGCATCGGCCTGGAGAAAAAAGACCTGATGCCTGCGCTGTTCTCCGCCGTGGAACTGGAACTGTTCCGCGACCTGAAGCGGGTATTTGACCCCAAAGGAATCTTGAATCCGGGGAAGATGTTTTAGAGTGGTATTGGGTATTGAGTGATGGGTATTGGGCGGGTTGCGCTCGCATAACTCAATACTCAATACTCATCACCCAATACTTATGATATGGATAGAGACAAGGTCTACAACCTAATCGCCTCCGAGTTAGGCAAGCAAGGTCTGCGAGAAGGTGATCGCACACTCAGCTTTAGCCCCGCTTCGGAGCAGAAGGTGTCGCCATTGCTGGCGTTGTGTTCCGCGCGTGGGATCAGCGTCAGGCCGCGTGGCGAAGGGGCGTGGTGCGGGGTGACTGAGGCGGACCCGCCTGACCTTTTCCTGGAGCTCGGCTTGCTGCGCGGCGTTGTTGATCATGATCGGCTCGACTTATGCGCCACGGTCAAGTGCGGTACGACCATCTTCGAGCTTAACCGGGCGCTGAGCGCGAAGCGCCAGTGGGTCGCCGTTGACCCGCCGCGGAAGAAAGTGACCAGCGTGGGCGGCATGGTCGCGCTGGACCTTGGCGGGCCGCGCCGCTTGTCCTGTGGTGAGACGCGCGACCAATTGTTGGGTCTGCGCCTGGTGCTGGGAGACGGCAGGGAGATAAGGGCCGGCGGCAGGGCGGTGAAGAACGTCAGCGGCTATGACCTGACCCATGCCTTCGCTGGGTCGCAGGGGCGTTGGGGAGTTCTGCTGGAAGCAACGTTCAAGCTGAGGCCGCTGGCGGAATCACGGGCCGTGTTCTTCCGCAAGGACCGCAAGGCGGCGGAACTTCTTTCGCTGGCGGCGGGCATTGCCTCGTCACCCTTGGCGCCGCAGGCGATGGTCCTGTTGAACTGGCGGCGGGCGGCGAGCCTTCCTTTTGCCGTGGGGCGCGGCGAGTGGGTGCTGGTGTGCGAGGTGGCCGGCACGCGTGCTTCGTTGGGGAAACGTGCCGCGGAATTGAACGGTCTGGCCGGTGGGGTGGAAGAGGTAGGGGAGGTGGTCTGGGAAGAGATAGAGGACTTTCCCGTCTTGAACGGCGGTGGGAGCGTTTTCAAGTTCCTTGTCTCTCCTTCCCGCCTGGGCAGGGCCGCCGCTTTGCTGGAGGGGGCGGGATTGGAACTGCACGTGGATCCTGTAGGCGGATTGGTGATAGGCGCGGGGGAGGTGGAGCGGTGCCGGGAGCTTGACGTGATGCTGGCGCGGTTGGCCGCCGAGGCTGGCGGCGCGTATCAATGGCTGTGGCCTGCTCGGCCGCGTCCCCTGGGGAGGATCGAGAAGGAGCTCTGCCAGTTGTTTGATCCCAAAGGAATCCTGTCGCCGCGAACGACTAACGACAAACGACGAGACCATGGTTGAGAAATCACTCAAGAACCTGTATGACGAGGTATCGCGCTGTAACCGTTGCGGTTTCTGCCTGGAACGCTGCCCGGTCTACCGTACCGTAGGCAGGGAAGCGGGGGTGGCGCGGGGCCGCAACAGCATTATCAGATTCATGATTGAGGGGAAGAGCGAGCTGGGAGAGGCTGTGGAGGATAACCTCTTTGACTGCCTGCTTTGCGGGGCTTGTCTTACGGATTGCCCATCCAAAGTGGAAACGCCGCGCAACGTGGCTTTGGCGCGTGCTTCCTACCGGGAGAAGATGGGCCTGCCGCGGATGTTGAAGTTCATCTTCCGCCGTGTGTTGCAGGATGAGAAGCTGGCCGTTAGGCTGTTGGGCACGGCCCGTCCGTTGCAGAAGAGCGGCATTTCCAAGCTCTCCGCACTGCTGTTGCCCTTCTCGAGCCTGGGTGAGAAGATGTACCGCTTGCAAGGCATGGCGCGTCTGCCGGGGGAGTTCCTGCGCGCTTCCCTGCCTCGTGACGGCGTGGCCGAGGACTCCGATACGGCCTATTTCGTCGGTTGCGGCATCAACTACGCCCTGCCGGAGGTAGGGCGCGCCAGCGTGCGCCTCTTGAACCGCGTGGGGATCAAGCCGGCGGTGATGGACAACGTCTGTTGCGGACTGCCGGCCTTCGGTTACGGCGACTTGGAGGGGGCGCGGCAGATGGCCCGGAAAAACCTTGACCATTGGCGGGAAAAGCGGTATAAGCATATAGTCACTGATTGTGGCAGTTGCTATTCGTTCTTGAGCGATTGGCCACGGCTGTTTGATGAGGGTGATCCCTACCGTGCGGATGCCGAGCAGTTTGCCGGCAGTCTGCGGGAGGTCAGCCGGTTCCTGGTAGAGCGCGGCGTGAAAGTGCCAAGGGTCCTGGAGCACACGGTCAGCTACCACGACCCCTGCCATCTCAGCCGTGAGCACAAAGTCTGTGAGGAACCACGCTTTCTACTAAGGGCGGCGGCTGGAGAGCGCTTTTATGAGTTGCCGGAAGCCGACTGGTGTTGCGGAGGCGCCGGCACGTATAATATAAGCCATCCCCGTCTATCGGACGGGGTGCTTGCGCGTAAGATGAGGAACTTCTCATCCACGGGCGCCGAGATACTTGCCACCTCCTGCCCGGGGTGTATCCTCCAACTGCGGCGCGGCGTAGCACGCGGCGGTGGGCAGGTGAAGCATGTTGTGGAGGTATTGGACGAAGTGATCGGGTGAAGGAAGAGGGGAAAAGGAGTGTCGGTAATTGCCTTTTGAAATAGGGGAGGAAGAGTAATGAAGAGTAGGATTCTCATTGCTTTGGTGCTGGGGTCAGCGCTGGCTTCCGGGCTTGGCGCCGCTGGACCGAAGATATCCTTTGATATCGAGGCATATGATTGGGGCGTGATATACCAGGGCGAGACGGCCTCGCACGTATACCAGATAAAGAATACGGGCGATGAGACGCTCAAGATCAGCCAGGTGAAGACGTCTTGCGGCTGTACGGTGGCCAAGGACTGGCCCAAGACGTTGGCGCCGGGCAATGCTGGGGTTATCAAGGTGAGCTTCAATTCCGGCAGCCGCCAGGGCCGGAACGAGAAGTCGATCGCCGTGCACAGCAATGACCCCGAGCGCCCACTGGTGCAGTTGAAGATACGCGGTGATATCAAGAAGATAATCGACATACTGCCGTCGCACATCATCTCCTTTGGGACGGTGACCATAGGGGAAGGCGCCGAACGCACCTTCGAGGCGATACCGCTTGAGGGCGCGAAGATGGCGATCAAGGGAATGGAGTACAACCGGGAGAAGCTGGATATCCACTACGAGAAGATAAAGAAGGAGAATGGGGTAGAGGGTTACCTCTTCAAGGTCAAGCTGAAGAAGAACACTCCGATCGGCCGCGTCTACGAGAACGTCAAGGTCGAGACGAGCATGGAGCGAAAAAAGGTCTTCGACGTAAAGGTCACCGGCAACGTGATGGGAAAGATACGCGCCTATCCACCTCGCTTGACCTTCAGCGGTGTCAAGCTGGGCCAAGAGGAACGCCGCGAGTTTACTGTCAAGCGGAGCGACGGGAAATTACTTGAGGTCCAGAAGATCACCGCCGACCGGGAGGAGGTAAGAGCGGAGATAGTCGGAGGGCCGGAAGGCAGCGTGGTGCTGGTGAATGTCACCGTCAAGTTTGACACCAGAGACTCGAGCCTGGTGAGGATGGGCGGGACGATCAAGGTCTACACCAATGACGCCGATCAGCCGGTGCTGGACATTCTCTACTCGGTCTATTTTGCGCAGAAGACGGTCCCGTCGAAAAAGCGGCAAGGCAAGAAATGACGCGACGGCCTCGTTGGGTGACTGGTATTGGGTATTGGGTATCGCGGAGCGACACGCGCCTTGCCTGTTCTGCGTTGCAAGTATCGCGGAGCGACACGCGCCTTGCCTGTTCTGCGTTGCAAGTATCGCGGAGCG
>CBDVCL010000083.1:0-7904 GCA_965372475.1 uncultured bacterium
GGCGGATGTATTCGCTCACGGGCTGTTTGCGTGATTCCCTGTCGTATATCTGCCAACCCTCCTGGTCGGGGCCCTCGGTATTGAACTTGATATCGGGGAACATCACGCCGTAGCCATAGAGGAGCTTATTCAAGTGGCTGGCGCCGCCCACGCGTTTCCTCACTGCTGCCTTGATGCTGAACATCGCCTCCTTCGCCTGGTCGAAGGGGCCGCGCGTCTTCTCGCTCGTGTCGCCGTAGCGGTTGATGAACTTCCACACCCCCTGCTCCCGCTTCACCCTGCCCGACTTTACTTCCAGCACGAAGAGGCCCAGCTTGGGCGCCAGCACCATGAAGTCGATCTCGCCATAGATCCTGCGCTTGTGCTTGGCCACCCCCAGGGCGTGGATCACGACCCAGTCGTCGGTGTTCGGCGCTTCCTTGAATACTTCGAAGAGCATCCGCTCGCCGCGGGACTTGACGTCACGTGAGATGTACGGGGGAATCATGCGAGCCATTTTCTCGTCCTGCGTCCTGCGTACAGCGTACAGCGTGCGATAGTGGTTCCACGCTAGACGCCAGACGCGAGACGCGCGACAGCTACTACTTCCGTCTCCTCCTTAACTTTTCAAGATCAAACGTTGGCGGCGGCGCGTCCGCGTACTTCGCGCCCTTCACGCCCTCACAATACAGCGGCCCCAAGCCGTTGATGATCTTCAACATGCGCGAACGATTGTAAGGGCGGCAGGGCACCCAGAAGGTCATCAGCATGCCTTTGCCACCGTGCTTCAGCAGCAGCTTGCGCCAACCCTTGACGAGATCAGGATTCCAGCCGGGCGCTATCCACACCTCGAAGCCGCGCTTGCGCAGGCGCTTGATCTGCTTGTCGCTCACCCCCGCGTAGTTCCAGACCACCTGCACCACGTCGCGGGGAATGCGCTCCTCAGCGTAGAGGGACTTCTCGGCGTGGATCACGCCGCCGCCCCATCCAAAGGCGGAAGTGTCGTTCCAGATCACGGTCCTCAGGCCGCGTGCCTTGAGCATCCTGTGCATCGTCTTGATCGCGTCGGCGTATTGCGTGTAGGCGCGGTCATGGTCCTCGTCCATACCAACGTGGAAGAAACGCTTCGGCTTGCACACGGCTATTAACTCGTCCATCAGCTGCCCTGCGCGCCGCCAGTACTCCTCGTTGTCGAACAACCGGTTGAAGGGATGAAACCAGTGGTTGTGCTTGTGCGTGCCGCTCTGTGAGAAATTCAGCTTGGGAATCACCTCCAAGCCCCTTGACTTGGCTTTCTTCACCACGCGCTCCAGCACGCTCATGGGACGCGTGTAATGGCGCCTGATCTCGGGGTGCGACTTGTAGCGCACTGCGTCCTTGCAATCAAGTACTATCGTGTTGAAGCCCACGTCGGCGAGGTTGTCTATCACTTCCAGGCCCAGCTTCAGGTCAAACGGCTTCTCTCGCTTCTTACGCCGCCACCACCAGGGGTCGTAGTGGGTGAGGTGGAGGAGGTATGCCCTCGTCCCTAGTGCCTTTTCTTTACTCACGGCTGCCTCCCGGTTGTTACGATCCTGAGGTGCAGGGGTTCAAAGGTGCAAAGGTTGAAAGGGCCAGCAGCGTAGGAAAAACCTTTACACCCTTACACCTTTGCCACCTGCTACTTTGCATCCTTCAACGCATCCTGCTATGATATCACAAGTGACCAAGAAGCAGGTGGGAGTAACAGTCGGTGTGCTGGCCAGCCTGATGTGGGCGTTCGAAGGGGTCTTCGCCAAGCAGGCTTGCTTGAACGCGGGGGTACTGCACACGGCCGCGGTTCGCGCCGCGATCATAGCTCTGATTGCCCTGCTCTACGCCCTCGTCACGGCGCGGGGCAGGTTCCGCATCGACCGCAGGCAGTTCTCGGCCATCGTCTACACCGCCTGCATCGGCACGCTCTTCTCTGACTTTCTCTTTCTCTACGCCCTGACGATGATACCCGTAACCAACGCCATGCTGATAGGCCACCTGCAGCCCGTCTTCATCATCCTCATCGGCTACTTCGTGCTCAAGAGCGACCGCATCACGAAGAACGACTACGCGGGCATAACACTGCTGATTGTCGCCTCCCTGCTCGTAACCACGCGCACCACGGAGAACCTGGCCGCTCTGCGCCTGGGCACGCGCGGTGACGCGCTGATGCTGCTCGCCGCGCTCGGCTGGTCCACTTCGGCCATCGCGATGCGAAAATACTTGACGGGCATGAGCGCTGGGGTGATGGCCTTCTACCGTTTCAGCATCGCCGCGCTGGCGCTCTTCCTGCTCCTCCTCGTCAGGGGCGGCTTGGCGCCCCCCAACCACCACCAACTGCTGATGGGCCTCTCCGTCGGCCTGGGTTTCATCTTCTACTGCGAGGGGATAATCAGGATCAAGGCGGCGCAGGTGGCGGCGCTCGAGCTCTGTTCCCCCTTTTTCGCCGCCATCCTCGCCTTCCTCATGCTGGCGGAGATGATAACACCGATGCAGGCGACAGGTATCGCCGTGCTCTTTCTCGGGGTGCACTACATATCTAAACGCGAATAGGGTGAAGACATGAGCAAGAAACACAGCACTCCCTGGAAGGTCCATTCGCAAGAGTACCTCGACTCGCACCAGGCTTCTATTCTCGCCTTTCACAATGCCTACCCTGAAGGCAACCAGGGCGGCATAGAGATAATCCAGCACAACCACCGCTTGGCCAGTTGTGGTTTCCTCTACGCGACGAACGACAAGGGAGAAGGCGCGGAGTACCCCCGGCTCGTCAAGCGAACGGTTGGCAAGGGGGTGAAGTCGATAGAGCTGTGCCTGAAATACGAGGGGAATCCTTTCCGCCACCGCGTGCGCCTGGAAGCGCGCGGTGATTCCGTCCATCTCAGCATCCACTTCGACAAGACAGCGGCAAACGCGGGGCTGGAGCATCTCAGCTTTCGCATCAATCTCTTCCCCTCCCTGCTCTGGGGCAAAAGCTTCCTTGCCGACGGCGCCGCCGGTATCTTGCCGCGCGACGTGTCGCGCCCCGTGCGGCAATACACCCCCAATCACAGGGAGATCGAGGCGCTGGGAGAGGCGGCAGAGCTGGCGATAGCGCCCGAGGACGAACAGCTCGGGCTCAGCTTCCGCTCGCTTTCCGGCAGGCTCGCACTGCGCGACGGCCGTCACACGGGCCGCGCCGCCTGGTTCACCGTAGCTGAGGACATCGCCGCTTTGCGTTCGGGCGAAGTACTGCGTTGGGTGATCACACCGCACAGGATACGCAACTGGCGCAAGCCGCCGATGATAGCCGTATCGCAGGTGGGCTACCACCCCGCCCAGCCCAAGCAGGCCGTGATCGAGCTCGACCCGCTATGGCAGGGCAAGGGCAAGGTTGTGCTCTACCGCACCGACACGGGGGCAGGACTGAAGCGAGTGCTGGCCGCAGCACCTCGCGTTTGGGGGAACTGGCTTCGCTACAAGTACGCTATCTTTGATTTCTCGGCCGTGCAGGAGGAAGGCACTTACTTCGTCCGCTACGCGGGGCAAGAGGCGGGGCCTTTCATCATCAGCCACGACATCTACCGCCAGGGGGTATGGCAGCCAACGCTCAGTTCCTACTTCCCCGTGCAGATGTGCCACATGGAGGTATGGGAGGGCAACCGTCTCTGGCATGCGCCCTGCCACATGGACGACGCGATGCAGGCGCCCTTTCCCCTGAAGTATATCGACGGCTACCGCCAGGGGCCGAAGGCCGACACCCCCTACAAGCCTTACCAGCACGTGCCGCACCTCGACCGCGGCGGCTGGCATGACGCGGGCGACACCGACCTTGCCGCGGGGTCGCAGTCCGCCACGACCTACCTGCTCTGCCTCTTGCGCGAGGAATTCGGCGCCGAGAGCGACCAGACCACGGTAGCGCCCGAAAAGAAGCTCGTGCGCATGTACCGCCCCGACGGCACGCCCGATATCGTCGAGCAGGTAGCGCACGGCGTGGAGTGCCTGCTGGGCGGCTATCGCGCCGTGGGGCACAGCTTCTGCGGCATCATCGCCAGCGACCCCAAGAGATACTACCAGCACAACGAGATATCGTCGATGACGGACAATCGCGTCTACGACCCAAAGCTCGCCGAGGGAAAGGTTGCGGGCAACCGCTCGGGCAAAAGGGACGACCGCTTCGTCTTTACCAACCGTGACACGGCGCTTGAATATAACGTTAGCGCGACGCTCGCCGCCGCGAGCCGCGTACTGCGCGGACACTTTGACGACCTCGCAGACGAAGCGCTGGGTACAGCCGAAAAGGCCTGGACGCGCGAGCGGAAAAGCAGGGCCGTGCGCCACCGTTCCACCTACGTTCCCTGGAACCACGAGGCAGAGGAGATCAAGGCGACAACAGAGCTCTATATCACCACGAGGAAGGACATCTACAGGAAGCGCCTGCGCGGCCTAAAGCGCCGCATCATCAGGAAGAAGGGCCGCACAGGGTGGGCGGCATGGCCCGTTCTACGCGTGGCCCACGAGGTGTTCGACGAGCCCTTCCTCGCCACATTGAAGAGCACGCTGCGCAAGGAGGCAAAACTGGTCAAGACGGAACTTGCCAAGAACCCCTTCGGTGTCTTCTGGCGCCCCCACATCTGGGGCATCGGCTGGAGCATCCAGAGCATGGGCGTGGGTTTCTATTATCTCAACAAGTTGCTTCCCGACCTTTACCCGCGCGAGTGGGTCTTCTCCATCCTCAACTGGGTACTGGGATGCCACGCGGGGAATTCCGTCTCTTTCGTCTCGGGGGTGGGTACGAAGTCGCTCACGGAGGCCTTCGGCATAAACCGCGTAGACTACAGCTATATCCACGGCGGCAACGCTTCTGGTACGGCGCTTATCAAGCCCGACTTCCCCGAACTGCAGCTGAATTACCCCTGGAGCTGGCAACAGTCGGAATACGTGATGCCGGGCGCGGCGAGTTACATCTTCATCGTCCTCGCCGCCGATGCACTGCTGAGGAAGACCTAGTCTACTTCTCGCTTCATACTTCACGCTTCTCACTTTCCTATAACCGTTTCCTCTACTCCTTCTATCTTCCCCTCATCCCACTCGATCCCCAGCCCTGGCGCGGCGGGGAGTGTCAGCTCACCCTTGACGGGCCTCCAGTCGTGCTTGAGGAAGTGCTGTTGGCGTTTCTGGTAGAAGAGCAGGTACTCCACCCAGGGACAGCTTTCCTCGCCCCGCGAAGCGACGAGGTGCGCCGCGGCGGGGACGCTGTGGCCGTGCGGCACCAGCTTCACGCCGTGCTTTGCCGCCAGCTCAGCGATGCGCACCAGTTCGCTGATGCCGCCGCACCAGTCGGGATCAGCCTGGAGATAGGCGATAGCCCCCGATGCCAGGTACGGTTCACACTCCCAGCGCGTGTAGAGGTGCTCGCCCGCGGCGAGCGGCACGCTCGTCTTCTCGCTTATCTTACGGTAGCCGTCGAGGCGGTTCGCCAGCAGGGGCTCCTCCAGCCAAGTCGGCCTGTATTGCTCCAGCTCCCTTGCCATTTGTATGGCGTATTCATCGTCCCAGCTCATCCAGCAGTCGAACATCAGGGGATACCCCTCCCCCGCCGCCTCGCGTGCCGCGCGCACCAGTTCCAGGTTCTTCTTCTTCCCCGCTTCGCCGCTTCCCGGGCCCCAGCGGAAGAACCATTTCTGCGCCTTGTACCCCTCGTCTTTCAGTTCCTTCACCTTGGACGCGACCGAGGCGGCGTCCAGTAGGCAGCCAATGCACGAGGCATAAGCCGTCAACTTCCTGCGGGGCTTATCGGACAACAACTCGCAAACCGGCTTCCCCGCCAGCTTGCCCCTGATGTCCCAGAGCGCGTTGTCCACCGCGCTTATCGCGTGCATGAAATACGAAGTGCGGCCATGCCTGTCCAGGCGCAGCATCATCTCCCACAGGGCTTCT
The DNA here is from genome assembly GCA_965372475.1 of uncultured bacterium. GTDB lineage: Bacteria > Oederibacteriota > JAUXIB01 > JAUXIB01 > JAUXIB01 > CBDVCL01. The sequence continues at coordinate 5,911 of CBDVCL010000083.1, forward strand.
ATCCGCGCCGGATCGCGGCCGATGAGGAAGGGACGCAGGGAGTTTTGGATTATCAAGAGCTGAATGGGCGAAGCGATGGGTCCGTAAAGGCCCTCTATCCCCTCGTCGGTGAGGACCTTGATGTAGTTGTCCTCGATGCCCGTCTTGCCATCCTTGTCTGTTTTGGGCCTGCCCCAGTTCTCCTCGGCAAAGCCGGGATAGATATCCAGCGCCTTGGCCACGCGTTCCAGTTCGAAACTCTCGGCCTCGATGCGGCCCCGCAGGCGGTATAGCTTAATCTCAGTGATCTTCATAGCAACGACGATGCTCGCAGGCCGGGGTGCATTTGTCAAGAGCGGAGACTATGGCGACCGTAGCCCCGGCAGCTGAGCGCCGGGAGCGCGGAGCCCTACTTCCTGTAGACCGGCGACTTTCGGTATTCTTTCTTCAGATCGGCGAGGATGACCTTGATGATCGCGGCTGAGGGAATGGCGATAAGCATTCCCGCCAGGCCGAGCAGGTTGCCGCCGATGATCAGCGCGAGCAAGGTGACAAAGGCGCTCAAGCCGACCTTGTTGCCGACCAGCTTGGGCGTGATCAGCAAGCCTTCCAGCAGCTGCACCAGCGTGAAGACGACGGCGATGCCGATGACCGTGCCCATACCCGTGTAGTTGGCGAGGCCGATCATCAGCGCCGTCACGAGCCCCAGCGTGAAGCCGACATAGGGAATGATGCTGAGCAAGCCCGCGACGAAACCGATGAGGAAGCCGAAACGCAAGCCGACCAGCGCCAGCCCCGTGCCGTAGAGAAGGCCGAGGATCACGGCCACCAGTATCTGTCCCCTGATGTAACCGCTCAGCACGGTGTTGCCCATCTTCGCGTATCGCTTCAGCTTCGGCTTCAGCTTGCGCGGCACAAAGGACTCTATCTCCCCCGTTATCTTCTCGTAGTCGTTTATCACGTAGAAGAAGAACAAGGGGATCAGGAACAGGTTGAGAATAGAAAGGAACCACCTGAAAAGGTTCGAGAAGGCGCCGCCCAGGGCCTTTGTGGCCTTGGCGACCACGTCGGCGGATAGTGCCGAGGCGTGCGTGCGCGCCAGCTCCTTCAGGCCCTGCTCCCTGATATCCAGCTTCACGCCCAGCTTCGCCGCCACCTGCTCTGCCTTGTCTATCGCCTTGTGCGAGTTCTCGGGAAGCTGCGCGAGGAATTCCCGCGCGTCCGTCACCAGTCCGGGCAGCACCGCCAGCGCCGCAGCCACCAACAAGAGCACCACCAGCACAAAAACAGATGAGACGGCGAAGCCTCGCTTGATACCCCGCGCCTCCATGCGCCGCACAAGCGGGAAGAGAAGATAAGCCAGACCGAAGGAGACTATCAATGGCATCAACGCGCTCCCCAGCCCCACCACCACCAGGGTAAGGATGGCAACGATAAGGAAGACCACCACTATCGCCTTGCTCGATTTGCTCATCTCATTTCATCCCCTCGTTTCCCGTGTGTGCACCACCCAGTATAGACCATCTCAGCGGAAGGTGTATCTCTTGTCCTTTACACTCACGCTCGGTGGCGGCCAACAACACCGCCACAGCCGCTACTGCTAATCGTCTCGTACGCTTCCTTGGCATTACAGTCGCCCCAGTAGCTTATCGACCCGTTCGAAGGAGTATCCCTTGTCGGTCAGCACATCCAGCAGTTCCGCTGAGCGGACCGTGTCTAGAATTGTGACATTTCTGCTCCTCTCAAAATGTCACAGAGCCAAGCACCGTCCCCGGGGCTCTCACGTACCCGCGCATACCCAACAAACCAGAAGGCAGTTTGACGCTTCGTTGGCGACGCTTCCGTCCTCGCCCTTCTGCCTGGGAAGCGCCTCCCAACCGCCGAACTCGCCATTCACGCCCCGCTTGTCCCAGATCAGCGTCACACCACAACGCCCCGTGTGCTCGTGTGCATCATTCTTGCACTCACACTCCGCGCGCGCGCGCGACCAGGCTTCTGTTACGACTGTTTCGGAA